>DATMSN010001050.1:0-15458 GCA_035565375.1 Duganella sp.
CTGCCGGCCTCGGGCCGCACGCCGGTGCTGGTCGAAGTGCGCGAGCCGGCGCTCAAGCCGCTACAGCTGCTGGGCAAGATCATCGCCTCGGTCTGGCCGCCGCTGGAGACGGCCGGCATCGTCTTCATCGTGCTGATCTTCGTGCTGCTGGAGCACGAATCGCTGCGCGACCGCTTCATCCGCCTGGCCGGCGGCGAGGACTTGCGCGCCACCACCATCGCCGTCAACGACGCCGGCGAGCGGCTATCGCGCTTCTTCATCTCGCAATTCGCCGTCAACGCCTGCACCGGCATCGCCATCTGGATCGGCCTGAGCGTGATCGGCCTGTCGCAGGCGTTGCTGTGGGGCACCATGGCCGCCGTGCTGCGCTTCATCCCCTATGTGGGCCTGTGGATGGCGGCGTTCTGCGCCACCCTGCTGGCGGCCGCCATCGATCCCGGCTGGTCGCTGGCGCTGATGACCTTGGGCTTGTTCCTGGTGGTCGACGTCATCGTCGCCCAGACCATCGAACCCAAGCTGTACGGCCACACCACCGGCCTGTCGCCGTTGTCGGTGGTGGTGGCGGCGATCTTCTGGAGCGCGATCTGGGGTCCGGTCGGCCTGGTGCTGTCGACGCCGCTGACCTTGTGCCTGGTGGTGGCGGGCCGCTACATCCGCGCGCTCAAGGTGCTCGAGATCATGTTCGGCGAGTTGCCGGCGCTGACCATGCCGCAGAATTTCTACCAGCGCGTGCTGTCGGGCGACGCCCACGAGATCGTCGCCAGCGCCAAGCGCTACATGCAGCACAAGTCGCTGGCCACGTATTGCGACGGCGTGCTGGTGCCGGCGCTGCACCTGGCCCATTTCGACCTCAAGGACAACGCCATCACGCCCGAGGAGGAAGTGAAGGTCAGCACCGCCGTCATCGCCGTCATCGAGGCGCTGAGCGGCAATCCGAAATGGTGGAAGAAGCGCAAGAGCGTGTCGGCGCTGGCGGGCGTCGGCATAGGACGGCAGTTGCGCGACAGCCGCATCTCCGCCACCGGCGAGTGGCAGGGATCGTTCGATGTGCCGGCCGGCAGCGTGGTGCTGACGATCGGGCTCGGCGGGCAGTTCGATGAGCTGGCCACCGAGATTCTGGTGCGCATCCTGCGCGAGCAAAAGATCGACGCCCGCAGCATGGGTCTGGAGGATGTGGATGAACCAGCGCCGCCGGAGGCATCGCCGGAGCTGGTGTCGATCGTGTGCCTGGTGAGTATCGATCCGGTCAACGACCGCGAGAAGATGGAGCAGGCGATACAGAAGATGCGCGAGGGTCTGCCGCATTGCAAGCAGTTCGCGGTGCTGCTGCCTAGTCCGTTCGAGAATCCGGATTTGCGCGAGTGCACGTTCGAGCAGGCCGACCATGTGGCCCATTCGTTCGAGGACGCGTTGCAGAGTTGCGTCAAGGCGTTGCGGGGGAGAACCACCTAAACCAAATGGGGCCTGTGCGGCAAGTTTGACGCGGAGACACGTGTGATTCGTGCTCTGCCTTAATTCAGCATCGGCTCGGGCTGGCGCTGCACGATGGCCGTCTTCGGCAGGCAGACGATGAAGCTGCTGCCCTTGCCCGCCTCCGACTTGATCTGCAGGGTGCTGCCGTGGCGCAGCAACACGTGCTTGACGATCGCCAGGCCCAGGCCGGTGCCCTACGTCTCCAGCCGGGAAGCACCACAGCTTCGACCGGAGGCGGCCAAGTAGGCGGCCCGGATGACTACAATTTCATTCGCGGCGACGTTATGGTAATGCAGCCTCACAAAAATAGCATCGCCGGGCACGTCGCAGGTTATGACGGTCAGAAATGGATTTCAGATTTTGTCCAGCGCGACTTTTGGGCTGGCAAAAAATATCGGGATGAGAGGCCCCAATATGCCGTCTATCGTTATTAAAAAAATTGCCGCTGCGGCTCTACTTGCAATCGGCACGACAGCAGCGGCGGCAACCGGGAGTGATAAGCCGCCGCAATTCCTGACGGTCCCGTTATTGGGTCTGCGTGTGCCGCTCGACCGGATAAACGTTGAACCGCTCCCGGAGGATATACGGGTAAAGTGCCCGCAGCTTTATGATGAACAACGATACACGGCCTATATGTGGATATTTGGCCGTGCAAAAGACGCGGCAAGCTCGTATTACGTTCTGGCGGGTTACTACGCGCGGAGCAATCCTGCCCCTGACAGACGAAAATACGAGTTTTCCGAGCAAGGAACAGTCTTCACCATAACGGGCGATAAGTGCGGCGGCGATGGTGCGGATGAGACTTTTGGCTCACATGACCCGAACGCCGACAATGACGGGAACGTGCCCGACCGTGTGTTGAAAGTGCTTGCTGTCGATCTTGCGGCGCGAACGGTCAAGGCATTCGGCGATCCTGACAGGCTACGCGCAGAACTCACGGCTCAGCGTGTGGACTTCAATGCCTTGCCCCCCGAGCTACAAGAAGCATTCAAACCGTACTTCGATTCAGCAAAGTAAGCGCCGTCTCTTGCATCGCGCCAGCCATGCTGCGGGTAAAAACCTGCTAACGTAGAAGAGGCCTGTGTAGCAAGCTTGACGCGGAAACACGTAGGGCGGATTAGCGGGCGAGGCCCGCTAACCGCCCGGGGGCCCATCGAAGAGGCGGCCTACCTGGCCGGTAGGCCTGGGGAGCGTTAGCGTAATCCGCCAAGAGCCGCCAGGGACGCATACATGGCGGATTACGCTGCGCTAATCCGCCCTACGTGGAACACGTGTGATTCGTGCTCTGCCTTAATTCAGCATCAGCTCGGGCTGGCGCTGCACGATGGCCGTCTTCGGCAGGCAGACGATGAAGCTGCTGCCCTTGCCCGCCTCCGACTTGATCTGCAGGGTGCTGCCGTGGCGCAGCAACACGTGCTTGACGATCGCCAAGCCCAGGCCGGTGCCCTGCGTCTCGCGCGAGCGGCTCTTGTCGACCCGGTAGAAACGCTCGGTCAAGCGCGAGATATGCTCGAGGCTGATGCCGATGCCCGTGTCCTCGACCTTGAACTTGACGCCGCCGTCGAACACGCGCCACACCAGGTTGATCTTGCCGCCGGCCGGCGTGTAGCGCACGGCGTTCGACGCCAGGTTGCCGAACGCGCTGTGCAATTCCTCGTAGCTACCCATGACATCCGGGCCGTCGACTTCCAGCGTGATCTCGTGCTTGCCGGCAGACAGCGCGCGGGCGTCGCGCAGCACCTGCTCCATCAGTTTGCGCACGTCGACCTGCTCCGGCCGCATCGGATAATCGACCGATTCCAGCCGCGACAAGGTCAGCATATCCTCGATCAAGTGCTGCATGCGGTGGCCCTGCTCCGTCATCAGCTTCAGGTGCGCCGAGCGCGTGGCCACGTCCAGCCCCTCCGAGGCGGCGATCTCCAGGAAGCCGACAATCACCGTCAGCGGCGTGCGCAACTCGTGCGAGGCGTTGGCGATGAAGTCGCGTCGCATCTCCTCGATGCGCTCGGTCTCGGTGGCGTCGTGCGTGACCAGAATCTGGCGGCGGTTCTCGAACGGAATGATGTGCACGATCAGCTTGCGCTCGCGGAAGCTGATCGTCAGCGGCTGCTCGTAGCGGCCGAGGATGATGTAATCCATGAAGTCGGGATTGCGCACCAGGTTGGTCACGCGCATGCCCTTGTCGCGCTCGTGCGTCAGGCCCAGGTGCTTTTCGGCGGCCGGATTGCACCACTCCAAAAACAGCACGTCGTCCATGATGACCACGCCGTCCGGCAGCAGGTGCATGGCCTGGCGGAAGCGCGCCAGCCATTCGGTCAGCTCGGCCTGGTTCTTCTCGTCGTCGCGGCGCATCCGGTACAGGCGCGAGAAGATGTTGGTCCAGGCGCCCCAGCCGTCGGGCAGCTTGGCGCTTTGCGGGTCGTCCATCCAATTGCTGAGCTGGTACAGGTAGGACAGCTGCACGAACACCATCACCATCATCGCCACCAGGGCGACCACCAGGCCGGTCATCCATCCAAACATCCAGCCCAGCAAGGCGCAGCCCGCCAGGATCAGAGCGGTGCGCAACGCTGCCGGCACCCAGAACACCAGTTTTGGATTCATGTTGTGAGACTTATTTTTCCGAAAGCATGTAGCCTACACTACGCACGGTCTTGATCAAATGTTCGGCTTCCTTCAACGCCTTGCGCAGGCGCAGCACGTGGACGTCGACGGTGCGCTCCTCGATGACGACATGGTCGCCCCACACCTTGTCGAGCAGCTGGCTGCGCGAGAACACCCGTTCCGGATGGGCCAGCAGGAACTTGAGCAGCTTGTATTCGGCGTGGCCGATGTCGATCTTCTGCTCGTCCATCGAGACGGTGCAGCTGACCGGGTCCAGCATGACGTTGGCGGCGCGCATGGCCGACTGCGCGTGCTCCGGGCTCTTGCGGCGCAACAGCGCCTTGGCGCGCGCCAGCAGCTCGCGCGGCGAGAACGGCTTGGTGACGTAGTCGTCGGCGCCGCTGTTGAGACCGGCCAACTTGTCCTCTTCCATGCTCTTGGCGGTCAGCATGATCACCGGGATCTCGTTGAACTGGCGGTCCGAGCGGATGCGCGCCAGCAGGCGCAGGCCGGTCTGGTCCGGCAGCATCCAGTCGAGCAGGATCAGCTGCGGGGTGCGGGTCTGGATGAAGTCCCAGGCCTCGCCCACGCTTTGCACGGCGCAGCAGTTCCAGCCGGCCTCGCGCAGCGAGAACGTGACCAGTTCGACAATCGCCGGTTCGTCTTCAACGATCAATACTGTGGTTTTATCAGATGCCATTTCTTTTTTTTTACTCGGTTTGCGCCGGTACGTCGTCGGAAATCGGCGGCGCGGTCTTGGTGTGGCGGATATCCTTGCCTTCAACGACGTAGATGACGTATTCGGCGATGTTCTTGGCGTGGTCGCCGATGCGTTCGATCGCCTTGGCGACCCACAGCGTATCGAGCGCGGCCGAGATGGTGCGCGGATCTTCCATCATGAAAGTGATCAGGTTGCGCATGATCGAACGGAATTCGTGGTCGATCACGGCGTCCTGGGCGATCAGCTGCAGGGCCTGCTTGCCGTCGTTGCGCGCGAACGCGTCGAGCGCGTCGTGCAGCATGTCGCTGGTGTTGTTGGCGATGCCGCGCACCATCTCGTAATGGTTGACGGTGACGGCGCCGCGCGCGTGCAGCGCCTTGGCGGTGCGGGCGATCTTGGTGGCCTCGTCGCCGATGCGCTCGAGGTCGGTGATGACCTTGATCGTCGCCATGATGGTGCGCAAGTCGTTGGCGGCCGGCTGGCGGCGCACGATCAGGTGGCTGCAGGCGTCGTCGAGCGACACTTCGAGCTGGTTGACGGTGTCGTCCTCGCGCATCACGCGGTCGGCGCGCTCGGGGTTGCCGATGCGGAAGCAGGTCATCGCGTCGAGGAATTGCGTCTCGACGATGCCGCCCATCAGCAACACCTTGGAGCGGATGGCTTCTAATTCATTGTCGTACTGTTTGGATGAGTGCTCACCGATCATGTTCTTCTCCGTATCCGATATTATAAATGCAATCAGCCGAAGCGGCCGGTGATGTAGTCCTGGGTTTCCTTGCGGGCCGGGTTCATGAAGATCTGGTCGGTTTCGCCGAATTCGACCAGCTCGCCCAGGTACATGTAGGCGGTGTAGTCCGAGCAACGGGCGGCCTGCTGCATGTTGTGGGTGACGATGGCGATCGTGTAATCCTGCTTCAGTTCGCTGATCAGCTCTTCGACCTTCGACGTCGAGATCGGGTCCAGCGCCGAAGTCGGCTCGTCGAGCAGCAGCACGTCCGGTTTGACGGCCACGCCGCGCGCGATGCACAGGCGCTGTTGCTGGCCGCCCGACAGCGACAGGCCGCTCTTGGTCAGCTTGTCCTTGACCTCGCCCCACAGCGCGGCCTTCTTCAGCGCCCATTCGACGCGCTCGTCCATCTCGCCCTTCGACAGGTCTTCGTACAGGCGCACGCCGAAGGCGATGTTGTCGTAGATCGACATCGGGAACGGCGTCGGCTTCTGGAACACCATGCCGACCTTGGCGCGCAGCATGTTGACGTCCTGGCCCTCTTCCAGGATGTTGCGGCCGCGGTACATGATCGACCCTTCGGCGCGCTGGCCCGGGTACAGGTCGTACATGCGGTTCAAGGTGCGCAGCAGGGTCGACTTGCCGCAGCCGGACGGGCCGATGAAGGCCGTCACCTGGCGCTCGTGGATGTCGAGGTTGACGTTGGTCAGGCTCTGGGTCTTACCGTAGAAGAAATTCAGGCCGCTGATTTCGATGGTTTTGCGTTTGTTGCCGGTCATGGCTGCGGTGTTCTCTGGGCTCAGTTGCGTATTCATTATCGATCGCTTTTCTAGTGGTCGAGGATTAGTTCGGGATTTTCTGGCTGAACAGGGTGCGCGAGACGATATTCAGCGCCAGGACGCTAAAGGTCACCAGCAGCGCGCCGCCCCAGGCCAGCTCGCGCCAGTTGTCGTAAGGGCTCATCGCGAAGCCGTAGATCACCACCGGCAGGTTGGCCATCGGGCCATTCATGTCCTTGCTGAAGAACTGGTTGTTGAGCGCGGTGAACAGCAGCGGCGCGGTTTCGCCGGAGATGCGGGCCACGGCCAGCAGCACGCCGGTGATGACGCCGGCCTTGACGGCGCGCAGGCGCACCAGCATGGCCACCTTCCAGCGCGGCGCGCCGAGCGCGAAGGCCGCCTCGAGCAGGCTGTTGGGCACCAGGCGCAGCATGTTGTCGGTGGTGCGCACCACCACCGGGATGGCGATCAGCGCCAGCGCCACCGAGCCGGCGTAACCGGAATAGTGCTTGGTGGTGGCCACATACATGGCCCAGACGAACATGCCGATGACGATCGACGGCGCCGACAGCATGATGTCGGTGACGAAACGGGTGATCGCGGCGACCTTGTTCTCTTCGCCGTACTCGGCCAGGTAGATGCCGGCCAGGATGCCGATCGGCGTGGCCAGCACGGTCGACAGGCCGACGATCATGAAGCTGCCGAAGATGGCGTTGGCGAGGCCGCCGCCTTCGCTGCCGGGGGCCGGCGTGGTTTCGGTGAACATGTTGACGCTCAGCGCGCCGAAGCCCTTGATGATCAAGGTGACCAGGATCCAGGCCAGCACGGCCAGCCCGACCGACATGGCCAGCACCGACAGCGCGATGCCGACACGGTGCTGCAGCAAACGCTTGCGGTAGACCTTGTTGACCGGCGCGGGCGACTGCGGCGCGGCGGTGTTGATGACGGCTTGGTTCATTTGACGCCTTCCTTGCGGGACATGCCGGCCAACATCAGTTTGGCGGCGGACAGAACGATAAAGGTGATGACGAACAGGATCAGCGCCAGCGCGAACAGCGACGACGTGTGCAGCACGGTGTCGGACTCGGCGAACTCGTTGGCCAAGGTCGAGGCGATCGAGTTGCCGGCGGCGAACAGGGAGAACGACAGCTTGTTGGCGTTGCCGATGACGAAGGTGACGGCCATCGTCTCGCCCAGCGCGCGGCCCAGGCCGAGCATGACGCCGCCGACGACGCCGGTCTTGGTGTAAGGCAGCACGACCTTGCGCACCACTTCCCAGCGGGTGCAGCCGAGGCCGTATGCCGATTCCTTCAGCACGGCCGGCACGATCTCGAACACGTCGCGCATCACCGACGAGATGAACGGGATGATCATCACGGCCAGGATCAGCGCGGCCGTCAGGATGCCGATGCCCATGGTCGGGCCGCTGAAGAACGGGCCGATGATCGGCAGCGGTCCCAGCACGGCTTTCAACAGCGGCTGCACGTGGTCGCCGAACAGCGGCGCGAACACGAACAGGCCCCACATGCCGTAGATGATCGACGGCACGCCGGCCAGCAGCTCGACGGCGGTGCCGAGCGGGCGGCGCAGCGAGGCCGGGCAGATTTCGGTGAGGAACAAGGCGATGCCGAAGCTGACCGGGAAGGCGATCAGCAGCGCGATGCCGGACGTGGCCAAGGTGCCGACGATGGCGATCAAGGCGCCGTATTTGTCGTTGACCGGGTCCCATTCGACGGTGGTGATGAAGGCCGGGCCGAATTCCTTGAAGGCCGGCCAGGCGCCGACCATCAGCGAGATGATGATGCCCAGCAGCACCGCCAGCACGGACAGCGCGAACAGCATCGTGGTCTTGTGGAAGAAGAAATCCTGGATGCGCTGGTTGCGCATGGTGCGGTGCATCGCTTGCATGGCAGCTTGCTCGGCAGCACTCGCCTGATTCGACTGGGCTGTGCTGGTCTGCATGGACTGTTCCGGTTTTGGAAGTGGCGTGGAAGTGATATCAGCGCTCATATTGTAGTCTCGTCGATGTGGGCTAGCCTGCGGCTCCCGGGTGGGCGCCGCAGGCTAGCCCCCTCGCCGCCGCATGCTGCCGGGCGGCGAAGGGAGGTGGGGATTAGTAGATGGCCTTGCCCGAAGCGTCTTTCAGGTTGGCTTTCCAGGAATCCTGCACCAGCTTGATCACCGAGGCCGGCAGTGGAACGTAGTCCAGTTCGACAGCCGAATTGCCGCCGTTCTTGAAGGCCCAGTCGAAGAACTTGACCACTTCCTTGCCCTTGGCGGCGTCGGCCTGCACCTTGTGCATCAGGATGAACGACACGCCGGTGATCGGCCACGAGTTTTTACCGGCCTGGTCGGTCAGCACGACGCCGAAGCCCGGGGTCTTGGTCCACTCGGCGTTGGCGGCGGCGGCCTTGAAGAACTCGTCGTCAGGCTGCAGGAAGTTGCCGTCCTTGTTCTTCAGCTGGGTGTGCGACATCTTGTTTTTCTTGGCGTAGGCCCACTCGACGTAACCGATCGAACCCTTGATGCGCTGCACGTTGGCGGCGACGCCCTCGTTGCCCTTGCCACCCACGCCCACCACCCACTTGACGGCGGTGCCGGAACCGACCTTGGTTTTGAACTCAGGATTGGTTTTCGACAGGAAATCGGTGAACAGGAACGAGGTGCCCGAACCGTCGGCGCGGTGCACCACGGTGATGTCCTCGGCCGGCAGCTTCACGCCCGGGTTGACGGCGACGATTTCCGGCGCGTTCCACTTGGTGATCTTGCCCAGGTAGATGTCGCCGACGATCTGGCCGGTCATTTTCAGCTGGCCTGGGGCCACGCCGTCGAGGTTGACGATGGTGACCACGCCGCCCATGATGGCCGGGAACTGCATCAGGCCTTCGGCGTCCAGGTCTTCCGCCTTGAGCGGCATGTCGGACGCGCCGAAGTCGACGGTCTTGGCTTTGATCTGCTTGATGCCGGCGCCGGAACCGACGGACTGGTAGTTCAGGCCGTTGCCGGTGGCGGCTTTGTACTGCTCGGCCCACTTGGCGTAGATCGGGTACGGGAAGGTGGCGCCGGCGCCGGTCATATCGGCGGCGGTGGCGGCGGAGGAGAATGCCACGACGGCAGACACACCCACTACCAGGGAAGAGATCAGTTGTTTGATTCGCATTTCAAGTCCTTTGTTATGACAGGTTAGGATGCTGCGCAGTCTACCGGGCCAATATGACAGGTTTATGACATGCCAAAAAAATCTCGAAAATAGCCATCCATCCATGTTTCGCGCGCGGCTTTCCCTATGAGGACGGCTCACAGGCGATGAATTTTCCAGCTTATGTTACGCCCTCTTGTCATAATCGGCGCCCGTGTCACAATCATTTATGACAGACTTTGTCACGGAGTTGTCATATTTGATCTTTACACTGTTGCAATCATTGTTCTGTGAATACAGGCTAGAATTACACCATCCGCAAAGTGATTAAAAAGACATGAAGCCTGACTTGCAAGCTGAAGTAAACAAGAACTCTGCTTTTCTGGACCGGGAACTGTCGCAACTGATGTTCAACCGGCGGGTGCTGGCGCAAGCCGAAGACAAAAGCATTCCCTTATTAGAGCGCCTGCGTTACCTGTGCATCGCCAGCAGCAACCTGGACGAATTCTTCGAGGTGCGCGTGGCCAGCCTGCTGGCCGCCGGCAGCGTCGACGGCTCGCTGGCCAACCACCCCGCCCTGGTCGCCACGCTGTCGCGCATCTGCGAGGAATGCCATATATTGGTCGAGCACCAATATGAGATCCTCAACCAGGAGGTGCTGCCCGAACTGGCCGCCAACGGCGTCCACCTGGTGCGCCACAACGACCGCAACGAGGCCCAGCGCGCGTGGGTCAAGGAATATTTCGACACCGAGGTGCGCCCGCTGCTGACGCCGATCGGCCTCGACCCCGCCCACCCGTTCCCGCAGGTGGTCAATAAAAGCCTCAACTTCATCGTCTCGCTCAACGGCAAGGACGCCTTCGGCCGCGGCACGGCGATCGCCATCGTCAAGGCGCCGCGCGTGCTGCCGCGCGTGATCCGCCTGCCCGACGAACTGTCCGACAGCGGCGGCGTGTCGTTCTGCCTGTTGTCGTCGATCATCCACGCGCACATCTCCGACCTGTTCGCCGGGCGCGAGGTGATCGCCTATTCGCAATTCCGCGTCACCCGCGACAGCGACCTGTGGGTCGACGAGGACGAGGTCAAGAACCTGCGCCAGGCGCTCCAGGGCGAGTTGCAGGGCCGCCAGTTCGGCACCTCGGTGCGGCTGGAGGTGGCCAAGAACTGCCCGCCGGAACTGTCGCAATTCCTGCTCGACCAGTTCGGCCTGCATCAAAGCCGGCTGTACGCGGTCAACGGCCCGGTCAACCTGGTGCGCCTGACCGAGATCATGGACCACGTCGACAATCCGGCGCTGCGCTTCCCGCCGTTCTTCCCCGGCACCGCCCAAAAGCCCGGCAGCCCGGACATCTTCGCGGCGTTGCGCAAGAGCGATATCCTGCTGCACCACCCGTTCCAGTCGTTCCAGACAGTGATCGACTTCATCCGCAGCGCCGCGCTCGACCCGGCCGTGGTGGCGATCAAGCAAACCATTTACCGCACCGGCATGAACTCGGACCTGATGGAGTCGCTGATCACGGCCGCGCGCATGGGCAAGGAAGTGACCGTCATCGTCGAGCTCAAGGCGCGCTTCGACGAGGAGGCCAACATCAACTGGGCCGACAAGCTCGAGCAGGCCGGCGCGCAAGTGGTCTACGGCGTGGTCGGCCTCAAGACCCACGCCAAACTGGCGCTGGTGATCCGCCGCGAGGACAACAAGCTGCGCTTCTACGCCCACCTGGGCACCGGCAACTACCATCCGACGACCACCAAGTTCTATACCGACTTCGGCCTGCTGACCTGCCACCACGGCATCAGCCAGGAGGTCAACGAGGTGTTCATCCACCTGACCAGCCTGACCAAGCCGCACCGGCTGACGCATTTGTGGCTGGCGCCGTTCGCGCTGCAAAGCGAGATCATCAAGTGCATCCGCAACGAGGCGCGTATCGCGCGCGCCGGCCGGCCGGGGCGTATTATTGTTAAAATCAATGCGCTGGTCGACGAATCGGTGATCCGCGCGCTGTACGCGGCGTCCAAGGACGGGGTCAAGATCGATTTGATCGTGCGCGGCGCCTGCACGCTGAAGCCGGGCGTGCCGGGCTTGTCGGAGAACATACGGGTGCGCTCGATCATCGGCCGCTTCCTCGAGCACAGCCGCATCTATTATTTCCGCAACGATTTGGCGCACGATGTGATGCTGGCCAGCGCCGACTGGATGAGCCGCAACCTGTTCCGCCGCATCGAGGTGGCGTTCCCGGTGCTGGACAAGGCGCTCAAGCGGCGCGTGCTGTCGGAGGGCTTGAATCCGTACCTGAAGGACAACCTGAACGCGTGGGAACTCGAGGCGGACGGGCATTACCAGCGCCGCAAGGCGCGCGGCAAGCAGCTGCCTTTCAGCGCCCAGCAATATCTGATGGAGTCGCTGGGCACGCCCGGCACCACCCTCGGCGAGGGCTAACAACAACAACGCGGGCGGGCCGGGAGGCGCGCCGCTGGGATCTTTTTCTAATGATAGTCAGGAGAAAAGCATGGATCTCATTTTATGGCGGCATGCCGAGGCCGAGGACGCGGCCGCCGGCATGTCCGATCTGGAACGGGCGCTGACGGCCAAGGGCGTCAAGCAGGCGCGGCGCATGGGGCAATGGCTCGATTCCCAGTTGCCCGACAGCTGCCGCATCCTGTCCAGCCCGGCCGTGCGCACCTTGCAGACGGTCGACGCGCTCGGGCGCAAGTTCAAAATCCACACCGACCTGGCGCCGGGCGCCGATCCGGCCGATATCCTGAAGGCGGCCAACTGGCCCGGCGGCAAGGATTCGGTGCTGGTGGTGGGCCATCAACCCACTTTGGGCCAGGTGGCGTCGCTGCTGCTGACGGGGGACGACCTCGAATGGGACATCCGCAAGGCCAGCGCCTGGTGGTTCGCGCAGCGCGATCCGGGCAATCCGATGAGCGTGTATCTGAAGGCGGTGATGGCGGCCGATCTGGTGGTGAAATAACGACGCCGGCGCCATTGCCGAGCTTGTAAATCGGCAACGATCTGCTAAAGTTTAATCGTACCAACCAGAGGGGGGATACGATGCTTACCTTGCTCACGATGGGCATCTTCGGAGGGATGATCGCCCTTGTTGTCTACGAAATAGTGCAGGAGACCGTAGGCAGCAAACAGAAACTGACCGACCGCTATCACGAATAGCATTCCGCTTCATTGAAGCCGCTCGGCGCCATTGGCGCCGATGTTCGTTTACGGCCGGTCCACCCCTTACCTGCCGGTCTTGAACTTGGTGTACGTGCGGGTGATGACGCGACGGATGTCGGCCGGCACCGCTTCCGGCGCGGCCATGCGCTGCTTGTCGGCCTCCGACAGGAAGATCGTCTTGTTGGAAGCGATGTCCTTGCGCACGAACTTCAAGCTGGCCGCGTTCGGGTTGGCGTAGAACACCTTGTTGGTCAAACTGGCGTGCACCTCCGGACGCAGGATGTAGTTGATCCACAGATGCGCGTTGCCCGGGTGCGGCGCGTCGGCCGGGATCGCCATCGTGTCGAACATCAGCGCCGCCGGGGTTTTCGGGACCAGCGCCTCGATCACGTTGCCGTTCTTGGCGTCGATGGCGCGCTGGCGGGCGATGTTGATGTCGCCTGACCAGCCCAGCGAGACGCAAACCGCCCCGTTGGCCAGGTCGTTGATGTAGCCCGACGAGCTGAACAGCGTGACGCTCGGACGGATCGTCGCCAGCAGCTTGCCCGCCTCGGCGTAGTCGCCGGCGTTTTTCGAGTACGCCGGTTTGCCCAGGTACATCAGCGCGGCCGGCAGCACCTCGGACGGCGAGTCGAGGAACGACACGCCGCACGATTTCAGCTTCGACACGTATTCAGGTTTGAACAGCAGGTCCCAGGCATTCTCCGGCATCGGCAGGTTGCCCAGCGCGGCCTTGACCTTGTTGACGTTGATGCCGACCGTGGTATAGCCCCACAGCCAGTCGACCAGATATTCGTTGGCCGGATCGATGCTGGCCAGCTTGGCCTGGATGGCCGGATCGAGGTTCTTCAGGTTCGGCAGCTTGGACTTGTCCAGCTTGCGCAGCAGCTTGCCCTCGATCTGCAGGCGCGCCCACGGCGCCGTCGGCACGACGATGTCGTAACCGGACTTGCCGGCCACCAGTTTGGAATTGAGAATCTCGTTGTTGTCGAAAACATCATAACGGACCTTGATGCCCGTTTCTTTTTCGAAGTTTTTAACCGTGTCTTCCGCGATGTAATCGGACCAGTTATAGATGTTGAGGACTTTTTCCTCAGGCGCCTGGGCGGCGACCTGCCCCACGGCGGCCATCAACCCTGCGGCGACCAGCGCCGCGCCAACGAACTTCCCTGCCATAGCACCTCCGAAAAGTGGATTCATTCACAACCCGTGATGATCGGGCATCCACCGTTTCCACGCAAGGAGTTCGTTATAAATAGCCGTGGGATCGTCAGCCCAGCATATCGAACAAGGTGCCGGTGCCGCCGCCGGAACCGTTGACCGCGCTGCCCGCGCCGGTCTGCGCCTGCGCCGTGTACAGCGCCACCAGCGCGTTGGCCTGCGCCGTCAGCGCCTTGGTCAGCACGGTGCGCTTGCCGTTCAGGCTGGCGATTTCCGTGTTCATCTGCTTGGCTTCCTTGCTGATCACGCTGGTCGAGGATGTGAACACCGACGCCTTGGCCGACATCAGGTCGGCAATGCCCTTGCCGTCGTTGGTGAACAGCTTGGCCACCGACGACGCATCGGCCGTCAGCGCCGCCTGCAGCTTTTTGTCGTCGATCACCATATTGCCCTTGGCATCCTGGGTGACGCCGGCCGCGCCCAGCGCGGAGACCGAGACGCTGCCGCCGCCCGTCTTCAACAGCATGCTCATCTGGCTGACCACCTGGCCGATCGCGGTGTCGCCCTTCAGCTGGCCCTTTTGCAGCGCCTGCAGCTTCTGGTTCAAGTCGTTGTAGGCGGCGACGAAGGACTTTAAATTGGCGCCGATCTGGCTGGAATCCTGCTTGATCGTCACGTCGGACTTGCCGGTGCCGGTCAACGTCAGCGTGGCGCCGGCGATGCCCTTGTCCTTGGCCAGCGTATTGGTCGCGCTGGTGACCTCCTTGCCGTCCACGGTCAGGATGGCGTTTTGCGCCGCCGTCGTCTGCTTGAGCTTTTGGCCGCCGTCGGGATCGTAGGCCAGCAGGCTTTTCAGCGCGGCGTCGCCGCTGACGCTGATGCGCATGCTGTTGGCCGCGCCGCTCTCGCCGGCGATGCCCAACGAAAACTTGCCGTCGTCGCCCTTGACCACCTTGACGTCCACGCCGGCCGCCTTGAACGCCGCCGCCATGCCTTCGAGCGTGTTGTTGGTGCTGTCGATGGTGATGGTTTTGCTGGCGGTCGTGCCGTTGGTGACAAAGCCCTTCTCGCCGCCGGCGGTGCCGAAGTCGATCTTGACCGTCGTCGTGGCGCCACTGCCGAGCTTGGTGGTGGCCGAGGTGAATTCTTCGCTGGTCAGAAACTGGCCCTGCGCCAGCTGCTTGACATCGATGGCGTAGGTGCCGGCCTTGGCCGCGCCGGTCGAGGTTGCCGTCAGCACGGTCTTGGCCGAGCTGGCGGCGCTGGTGCTCAAACCGCCGCCGGTCAGGCCGGCCGCGAGCGACTGGAAGTTGGCCAGCGCGCTTTGCAGCTGGCCCAAGCCGGACAGTTTGGTCTGGTCGCGCGTGAGCGAGGCGTTGAGCTTGGTCGCCGCGCTGTTTTGCGACGTCATGGTCTGCTCGACGCGTTTATAGATATCGTTCGAGACCGCCGTGCTGGCGGTGCTGGTCGCGGAGTTGATAGAGGTCGCCATGATGAGTTCCTGCCTGGATGATTACATAGTATGCAATATAGCCGGAAATGTCGATACGGCGAACAGAACAGGATTTACCATCCAATCCCGGCGCCCGCGCACGGAAGGAACACGGACGCCCCACGTAGTCAAAACCCCGGCGGCGAGGAACCGAGCGACGCCGCCGGCCGGTCCCACGCCATCGCCG
>DATMSN010001051.1:0-3289 GCA_035565375.1 Duganella sp.
CCGGCGCCGGACAAGGCCGCGGAGGACGCGCGCGCGCTGGCCATCCTGGAAGGCAAGGGCGCGGCCAAGCCGGCCGCCGCCGAATCGGGCCAGAAATTCGTGCTGCAGGTGGCCGCGTTGAGCGACCAGGGCAAAGTGGACGAGCTGCGCAAGCGACTCAAGGACGCCGGCATCAGCTCCTTCACGCAGAAAACCCCTTCCGGCGAGATCACCCGGGTGCGCGTGGGGCCGTTCAGCAACAAGGAAGAGGCGGAAAAAGTGCGCGCCAAGCTGAGCGGCATGGGCTTGAACGGCCGCCTGGAAACGGTTTGATCCAGGCCGCCTGACGTGACGATTTTCGATTATCTGGTGATCTTCGTGATGGTCACCTCGGTCATCATCAGCATGATGCGCGGCCTGGTGAAGGAAGTGTTGTCGCTGGCGGGCTGGGTGGTGGCCTTCGTGGTGGCCAACGCCTACGCCGCCGCGCTCGCCGTGATGCTGCCGGCGGTGGTGCCGGGCGCGGTGCTGCGCCTGATCCTGGCCTTTATCGCGCTGTTCATCGGCGTGCGCATTTTGATGGGCTTGCTGTCGATGGCGCTGGGCGCGCTGCTCGACGCGGGCGGCCTGAGCCTGTTCGACCGCGCGCTGGGCGCCGTGTTCGGCGTCGGCCGCGGCCTTGTAATCGTGCTGGCCGCCGTCATCTTGTGTGGGATGACGTCGCTCCCACAACAGGATTTCTGGAAGGACGCGTTGTTCAGTCCGTTCGCCGAAAGCGGCGCGCGGGTCGTCAAGACCTTCCTTCCCGCTGCGATGGCGCAGCATGTGAATTTTTGAATTCGGTTTGAATATCTTGCATCAGCGTTTTTAATCTGCGTTTTTAATCTGTATTACCCAGTCCAGGAGCACCATCATGTGTGGCATCGTCGGCGTCGTTTCCCATCAACCTGTCAATCAACTGCTGTATGACGCCTTGCTGCTGCTGCAGCACCGCGGGCAGGACGCAGCGGGTATCGCGACCAATCACAGCAGCATGTTCGCCATGCACAAGGCCAACGGCCTGGTGCGTGACGTTTTCCGTACCCGCAATATGCGCACCCTGCAGGGCAACTCGGGCATCGGCCACTGCCGTTATCCAACCGCCGGCTCGTCGAGCGAGGAAGAGGCGCAACCGTTCTACGTCAACGCGCCGTTCGGCATCACCCTGGCGCACAACGGCAACCTGACCAACTGGGAACAGCTCAAGCAAGAGATGTTCAAGAACGACCGCCGCCACATCAACACCGACTCCGATTCGGAAGTGCTGCTCAACGTGCTGGCGCACGAAATCCAGAAGGCCACCACCGGCATCTCGATCGACGCCGACACCATCTTTGACGCGGTCACCGTGCTGCACCGCCGGGTGCGCGGCGGTTACGCCGCCGTGGCGCAGATCGCCGGCGTCGGCCTGCTGGCGTTTCGCGATCCGTTCGGCATCCGTCCGCTGTGCCTGGGCATCAACGAAACCGAGCAGGGCGCCGAATACCTGGTCGCCTCCGAATCCGTGGCGCTCGAAGGCATGGGCTTCCGCTTCCTGCGCGACGTCGCGCCGGGCGAGGCCGTCTTCATCGACGCCGACATGCAGCTGCACAGCCGCCAGTGCGCCGACAACCCGTCGCTCAACCCTTGCGTGTTCGAGTTCGTCTACCTGGCCCGTCCCGACTCCGTCATCGACGGCGCCTCGGTCTACGCCACCCGCCTGAAAATGGGCGAGTACCTGGCCGAGAAGATCAAGCGCGAGTTCAAGGACGGCGAGATCGACGTCGTCATGCCGATTCCCGACTCGTCGCGTCCGGCCGCGATCCAACTGGCGCTGGCGCTCAACGTCGAATACCGCGAAGGCTTCATCAAGAACCGCTACATCGGCCGCACCTTCATCATGCCGGGCCAGGCCGCGCGCAAGAAATCGGTGCGCCAGAAGCTCAACGCGATCGCCTCCGAGTTCAAGGACAAGGTCGTGCTGCTGGTCGACGACTCGATCGTGCGCGGCACCACCAGCCGCGAGATCGTGCAGATGGCGCGCGAAGCCGGCGCCAAGAAAGTGATCTTCGCCTCGGCCGCGCCGCCGGTGATTTACCCGAACGTGTACGGCATCGACATGCCGACCCGCGACGAGCTGATCGCCTACGGCCGCACCACCGAGGAAGTGTGCCGCGAAATCACCGCCGACCACCTGGTGTACCAGGACATCGAATCGCTGAAGCGCGCCATCTCCGACGTCAATCCGGAACTGAAGAACTTCGAGGCGTCGTGCTTCGACGGCATCTACGTGACGGGCGACGTGTCGAAGGAGTACCTCGACAAGCTGGAGTACGCGCGCCACCATCCGAAGGCCAAGACCAGCCACGAGGATGCGGGCCGCTCGCAACTGAACCTGAATCTCGCGACCGCCGAAGGCTGATGTCGCGCCCGGTACGGTTCGCCGTACCGGGCTTTTTTTTTGATTACGCCAAACATATGAACGATAAGAAGAACTACGGCTTCACCACCACCATCCTGCACAACGACCGCCTGAAGGGCATCGAGCACGGCTCGCTGCACAAGCCGATCCACACCTCGGTCGCTTTTGGTTACGCCGACGCGCGCCAGCTGGCGTCGGTGTTCCAGGGCAAGGAGCCGGGCTTCCGCTACGGCCGCCAGGGCAACCCGACCATCTCCGCGCTGGAGGACAAGGTCAACAAGATGGAGCAGGGCGTCGGCACCTTGTGCTTCGCCACCGGCATGGGCGCGATCGGCGCCGTGTTCCAGGCGCTGCTGCGCGCGGGCGACCACGTGGTCTCGTCGGCCTTCCTGTTCGGTAACACCAACAGCCTGTGGCAGACCACGATGGCGCAGGGCGTGGGCGTGTCGTTCGTCGACGCCACCGACGTCGCCAACGTCGAGGCGGCCATTACCGGGCAGACGCGCGTGGTGTTCGTCGAAACCATCGCCAACCCGCGCACGCAGGTGGCGGACTTGAAGCGCATCGGCGAGCTGTGCAAGGCGCGCGGCATCCTCTACATCGTCGACAACACGATGACCACGCCGTACCTGTTCCGGCCGAAGTCGGTCGGCGCCGGGCTGGTGGTCAACGCGCTGACCAAATCGATCGGCGGCCACGGCAACGCCTTGGGCGGCAGCCTGACCGACACCGGCGAATACGACTGGACCAGGTTCCCGAATATTTACGAGAACTACAAGAAGGCCGCGCCGGCGCAATGGGGGCTGGCGCAGATCCGCGCCAAGGGGCTGCGCGACTTCGGCGCCTCGCTGGGGCCGGAGGCGGCGCACC
>DATMSN010001052.1:0-2358 GCA_035565375.1 Duganella sp.
GCCATCGAGGCGGCGCGCGCCGGCGAGCAGGGGCGCGGTTTCGCCGTCGTCGCCAGCGAGGTGCGCCAGCTGGCCTTGCGCACCAAGGAGGCGACCGACGAGATCAGCACCATGGTGCGCGAGATCAACCAGCAGGCCGAACAAGCCGCCACCGGCATGACGTCGCTGGCGGTGCAGGTCAGCGAGGCGGCCGGCAACGTCGAGAAGGTGCATGGCTTGCTCGGCAATATCGAACGCTCTTCCGGCGTGTCGGAAGAGGAGATCGGCCAGATCGCCCGCGCCTCGCGCGAGCACGTCGCCACCACCGAGGAGATCGCCGCGGCGATCGCCAGCATCCGCGACAGCCTGTTATCCACAGAGAAGGAATTGCCGCGCGCCGCCAGTTCGGCGATGGCGCTGGCCGAGCGGGCCGAAGTCATCACCGAGGCGCTGGGCGAATCGTCGATCGCCACGTCGCACGACGCCATCCGCCACGCCGCGCAGCAGGCGGCGCTGGAAGTGGGCCGGATCTTCGAAGCGGCGATTTCGTCCGGCAAGATCACGCGCGACGCGCTGTTCGATCGCAGCTATACGCCGATCCCGAACACCGATCCGCCCAAGCACAAGACGAGGTTCGATGATTTTACGGACCGCGTGCTGCCTTCATTGCAGGAGGCGCTGCTGGTGGCCATGCCGCAGCTGGCTTACGCCGGTGCTGTGGATAACCACGGCTATTTCCCCACCCATAACAAGAAGTTTTCGCAGCCGTTGACGGGCAACTACGACGTCGACATCGTCAACAACCGCACCAAGCGGATCTTCAGCGATCGCACGGGCAAGCGCTGCGGCTCGAACACCAAGCCGTTCCTGCTGCAGACCTACAAGCGCGACACGGGGGAAGTGATGCACGACCTGTCGGCGCCGATCTATGTGAACGGCAAGCACTGGGGTGGTTTCCGCATCGGTTACCGTTCCAGTACGAAGCATTAGCTGGTTTATGGGGCTGTTCGGCGCACGTAATCCCGTGGCGAACACCCCATCACGCGCTTGAAGGCCGTGCTGAAGGCGCTTTCCGATTCATAGCCAAGCGACGGCGCGATCACCGAAATCGGCGCACCGGAATTGAGCAATTTATCCCCGGCCAGCAGCATGCGCCAGCGCGTCAGGTACTCCATCGCCGAAGACCCCACCATCGTCTTGAATCTCAGCGCGAAGGCCGAGCGCGACATTCCCGCGCGCTGCGCCAGCGCCTGCAGCGTCCAGCGCTGCGCCGGCTCCGCATGCATGGCGCTGAGCGCCGCCCCCATCTGGCGATCCGCCAGCGCGAACAGCCAGCCCACGTCCGCGTCCGTGCCTTTCGCGCCCTCCTCCATGTGCAGCCGCAGCGCCAGTATCAGCATCATGTGCGCCAGGTGCTCGGCCATCAGCGAGCTGCCGGGCCGCTGTTCATGCAGCTCCTGGATCATGCGCTTGACCGACCACAGCAGTGCCGCCTGATCCGCCTCCTGCCGCAGATGCACGACCGGCGGCAGCATCGCCAGCAGGATGTCGCCATGGCTGTGGCCGAGGAAAAAGCGGCTGCCGACCATCAGGCAACCGCCGCCGCCGTTGTGGCGGATGACGCCGGCGACGCGCGGGGCCGCGAACACCACCATCGCATCGGTCGCCGGCAACGACAAGTCGCTGCCCATCACAAACGGGCGTCCTCCCGGTAGCAGGAAACAATCGCCGGCCTTCAACAGCGTCGGTTCGGCGACGCCATCGACGGCCAGCCAGCATTGCCCGGAGACGATCGAATAGCATTTAATGCCGATGTTGGGCGGATAGCGGACCGCCCAGTCGCCGCCGGCGTCGAAGCCGGCCGATACATAGCTGCGCGGCTTGAGCAGCGCCAGGACATCGGAGAGTGGATCCATTTTTGGACGAACGCGAAGATAACATGGACTTTATAGCATGGATCGGATTTCGCACCGCTTCTATCATGGCTACCTTAGCTATTCAGGGAGATGATCATGCGGGTATTTGTGACCGGAGCGACCGGCTTTGTCGGTTCCGCCGTTGTGGAGGATTTGATTCAAGCCGGGCACCAGGTGCTGGCGCTGGTGCGCGGCGACGAAGCAGCGGCCAGGGTGGCGCTCGCCGGCGCCGAGGCGCATCGCGGCGATTTATCGGCGCCGGCCACCCTCGCGGCGGCGGCGAAGGCTTGCGACGGCGTGATCCACACGGCGTTCATCCACGATTTTTCGAACATGGCCGAATCGGCCAAGACCGATCTGGCGGCGATCGAGGCGATCGGCGCCGCATTGGCGGGCTCCGGCAAGCCGTTCGTGGTGACGTCGGCGATCGGCGTGCTGGCGCCGGGCCGGCCCGTGGCGGAAC
>DATMSN010001053.1:0-1767 GCA_035565375.1 Duganella sp.
GCCGCTGGCCGGCCTGTTGGGCAGCGTCGTCACGCTGCAAGACGGCCGCCGGGTGCGGGCCGACGACAACTACGTGCACGACGCCATCGTGCTGCCGGGGCGCGACGTGGTGGCCGGCTACGCCCCGGTGATGCCGTCGTACGCCGGCCAGCTGAGCGAGGAAGACCTGCTGGCCATTATCGAATATCTGCGCGGAGGACAAGATGGACCACGCCCTTGAACCGGAGCTCGGCTATCTCGACGCCGGCGCCAGCTGGCGCGGCTGGCTGCTCACGCACGACCACAAGCGCATCGCCGTGTTGTACGCGCTGGCCATCACCGGCTTCTTCTTTGTCGGCGGTGTGGCGGCGGCCATCATCCGGCTCAACCTGATGACGCCGGAAGGCGCGCTGGTCGGCGCAGCCACCTACGGCAAGCTGTTCACCGCGCACGGCGTGGTCATGGTGTGGCTGTTCCTGATCCCGTCCATCCCCTCGGTGCTGGGCAACTTCCTGCTGCCGCTGATGCTGGGCGCGCGCGAGCTGGCCTTCCCGCGCCTGAACCTGGCCAGCTGGTACGTCTACCTGGCCGGCGGGCTGCTGATCGTGGCCGCGCTGGCGGCCGGCGGGGTCGACACCGGCTGGACCTTCTACACCCCGTTCTCCACCATGTTCTCCAACACCCATGTGCTGCTGACGCTGGCCGGGGTGGCGGTGACGGGCGTGTCCTCGGTGATGACCGGGATTAACTTCATCGTCACCGTGCACACGCTGCGCGCACCGGGCATGGGTTGGTTCCGGCTGCCGCTGTTTGTCTGGTCGATCTACGCCACCAGCATCATCCTGGTGCTGGCCACGCCGGTGCTGGCCATGACCCTGCTGCTGCTCGCCGCCGAGCGCCTGCTGGGGGTGGGCGTGTTCGATCCGGCGCTGGGCGGCGATCCGCTGCTGTTCCAGCACCTGTTCTGGTTTTACTCGCATCCGGCGGTGTACATCATGGTGCTGCCGGCGATGGGCGTGGTCAGCGAGATCATCCCGTGCTTCGCGCGGCGCCCGGTGTTCGGCTACCGCGCCATGGCCTACGCCATCCTGGCCATCGCGGCGGTCGGCTTCCTGGTGTGGGGCCACCACATGTTCGTCAGCGGCCAGTCGGCCTACGCCGACGTCGTGTTCTCGCTGCTCAGCTTTATCGTGGCGATCCCGTCGGCGGTGAAGGTGTTCAACTGGACCGCCACGCTGTACAAGGGCCAGTTGACCTTCCCGGCGCCGATGCTGTACGCGCTGGGCTTTGTCGGCCTGTTCACTCTGGGCGGACTGACCGGGCTGTTCCTGGCTTCGATCGCGCTCGACGTGCACCTGACCGACACCTATTTCGTGGTGGCCCACTTCCACTACATCATGGTCGGCGGCGCCGTCACCGCCTACCTGGGCGGCTTGCACTTCTGGTGGCCCAAGATCAGCGGTCGCCAGTACCCGGAACGCTGGAGCCGGGCGGCCGCCGTCCTGATCTTCTTCGGCTTCAACCTGACCTTCTTCCCGCAATACCTGCTCGGCTACGAAGGCATGCCGCGCCGCTATCACACCTATCCGCCGGAATTCCAGGTGCTGAACATCCTGTCGTCGGCCGGCGCCTCGATCCTTGCGATCGGCTACCTTCTGCCGATGTTCTATCTCGCCTGGTCGCTGTTCTATGGCAAGCGCGCCGGCGCCAATCCATGGCAGGCAACCGGGCTCGAATGGCAGACGCCATCGCCGCCGCCGAAAGACAATTTTCCGGAACCGCCGGTCG
>DATMSN010001054.1:0-1551 GCA_035565375.1 Duganella sp.
AGCGCCGCCAGCGTCCACGGCTTGCGGTCGGCCACCAGGCCGGACAGCTCCAGGCGCCAGTCGCCGCCGTCGATGTCGCGGATCTCGTCCTCGCCGTAGTAGGCGTTGAACGGGAACGGTCGTGTGATCATCGATTCCGGATAGGTCGGCGCCAGGCGGGCGGGATCGAACAGCAGGCCCTGGACCCGGTCGTTGAAGCGGGACACCTGGCTCAGCGCCGCCTCGATGCTTTCCTCGCTGCCAAGGGAGCAGCCGGTCAGCAAGGTCAGCCCGCCGAGGGTGACCGTGCGCTGCAGGAAGGCGCGGCGCGACGGTTCGGCCACCCGCGCGATGGCGTCGGCCAGCATGGCGGCGCCTTCGGCCGGGATGACGATCCCGCGTTTCTTGAATAGTTTTATCATGGTCGGTCCCGATGCGGCGCTTAGCGGCCGCGTAACATGGCAAGCAGTGTGCGCGGCACCAGCGCCACCATCACTATATGGATAACGATGAAGGCGAACAGGCCGGCCATCGCGAAGAAGTGCACGCGGCGCGCGCCTTCGTAGCCGCCCATCAGTTCGCGCAACAGCGGAAACTGCACGGATTTCCACAGCACCAGTCCGGACAGGACGATGACGACACTGGCAACCATGACAAAAAGATACGCCAGCCGCTGCACGCTGTTGTAGTGGCGCGGGTCGGCGTGCGAAAGCTTGCCCCGCAACGCCTGGGCCAGGTCGCGCAGCAGCTGGCGCGGCGTGACCGGGAAAAACTGCCGCCGCAACCGGCCCGAGGCCAGGTTGACCAGCAAATACAGCATGCCGTTGGCGACCAGCAGCCACATGGCGGCGAAGTGCCACTGCAACGCGCCGCCGAGCCAGCCGCCCAGCGTCAGGCCCGATGGAATGGCGAAATCGAAAAACCGGGTGGCGTTGTA
Organism: Duganella sp.; assembly: GCA_035565375.1. GTDB lineage: Bacteria > Pseudomonadota > Gammaproteobacteria > Burkholderiales > Burkholderiaceae_D > Rugamonas. The sequence goes on from DATMSN010001054.1 coordinate 917, forward strand.
GATGCGCCAGCCGCTCGTCAACAGGATCAGCACGGCGATGGCGTTAAGCCAATGTGTCAGGCGCAGCCACGCGGGGTGGATGATGGCCGGCGCCCCGCGGGCGGGTAAATCGATGGATTTCATGGTGTGCGTTCTCGATGAAGGTAACATTGAGTTCGCAACAGGCGGCCGATTGGTTACAGGCCGGGTCGAAATATTCGTAAAAAAATTTATTTGATGGGTGATGTAACCAAAGGGCGCGATGCGACGAATAGAAGAGGTGGACCACCTGCGCATGACCGAACTACGCCTCCATGCCCTGTTTTTACAGGGCATGGACGGTGACGCCCTGGCCTATCGCCGTTTCCTGACGGCGACGGCGACGCATTTGCGCGCCTTCCTGCGCCGGCGCCTGAGCCGCTGGCCGGACGAGGTGGAGGATCTGGTGCAGGAGGCGCTGCTGGCGATCCACAACCAGCGCCTCAGCTACGACACCGCCGTGCCGCTGACGGCCTGGGTCTACACCATCGCCAAGTACAAGCTGATCGACTGGCTGCGGCGGCACGCGCGGCGCGACAGCCTGCACGATACGCTCGACGATGTCGACGAGGGCGAGGGCGCGCTGTTCTCCAGCGCGGCGGCGGAGGCCGGCGAGG
>DATMSN010001055.1:0-6356 GCA_035565375.1 Duganella sp.
AGCGGGCCTGTCGCAACGGGCGCGCGGACTGCGGCCCTTGCCGGGTCCGGCCGAGATGATGGGCGCCTTCGTTCCCGGCGTGCCGGCGCTGGACCATTTTCCGCTGACCTTATGGCGCCGCATGCTGGAACGCGCATTGCGCTCGCTGACGGTGGCGCAACTGAACTACGGCGATCCCGCCGGCGAGCCGCTGCTGCGCGAGGCGATCGCCGACCATCTGCGCGCCGCCCGTGGCGTGGTGTGCGACGCCGGCCAGGTGTTCATCACCGATGGCACCCAGAGCAGCCTGGATCTGTGCATGCACGCGCTGGCCGACGCCGGCGATACGATCTGGATCGAGAGCCCCGGCTATGGCGGCGCGCTGGCGGCATCGCGCGCGGCGGGCTTGAACGTGGCGGGGATCGAGGTCGACGACGACGGCATCGCGCCGACTTCGGAGGACTGGCTGTTGCGGCCTCCGCGTCTGATTTACACGACGCCGTCGCATCAGTATCCGGTTGGCAGCGTGCTCAGTTTGCGCCGCAGGCTGGCGCTGATCGAGGCGGCGCGCGGTGCCGGTGCGCTGATCATCGAGGACGATTACGACAGCGAGTTCCGGCACGACGGCGCGCCGCTGTCGGCCATGCAGGGGTTGGCGCCGGATGCGCCGGTGGTGTATCTGGGGACGTTCAGCAAAACCATGTTCCCGTCGCTGCGCATCGGTTTTGTGGTGGTGCCGCCGGCGCTGGAGGCGGCGTTCGCGATGATGCGGGCGCAGTCGCATGCGAGCGGGCGGGTGGCGGAGCAGTTGGCGCTGGCGGAGTTTTTACGCAGCGGGCAGTTCGCGCTGCATGTGCGGCGCATGCGCAGGCTTTACCGGCAGCGGCGCGATGCGCTGGTGGCGGCGTTGGATCGGCATCTGGGGGCGGTGGCGACGGTGCATGGCGGATCGGCGGGCATGCATCTGGCGCTGCGGTTCAGGGACGAGGCGATGGATGATGTGGCGGTCAGTGCGCGGGCGTTGGAGCACGGGGTCGTGGTCAACGCGTTGAGCCGGCACGATACGCACGGGACGTCCGGGTGGCGGGGGTTGATGCTCGGTTACGCGCAGGTGCCGGCCGAGAATATGGACGAACTGGTGAAGCGGTTGGCGGCGGTCGTGCACCTGGCGGCGTTCAGCGCAGGTCGCATGACCTCGGAATCACGTAGGGCGGATTAGCGCAGCGTAATCGGCCATGGATGCGCCGCCGACGGCGCATATATGGCCGATTACGGCGTTCCGCCTCTTAAAGCTTACCGGAAGGTAGGCCGCCTCTTCGATGGGCCCCCGGGGCGGTTAGCGGGCCTCGCCCGCTAATCCGCCCTACGTGTCCCCACTGCTAGTTAAAACGCGGTGTCCACGCGCACGTACATCGAGCGGCCGTTCACGCCGATCGGGCAGGTTTCCCAGCAGCGGGTGAAGCCCAGTTTCGGGAAGTCGCCGCCGTTGGTCCATTCCGACGGCAGTTCGTTGAACACGTTGTTCACGCCGACGCTGAGGAAGGTGCGTTTGCTGAAGCCATACCGCACCGACGCGTCAACCAGCCATTTGGCGTCCCACGTGTGCAGGGGGCTGAAGCTTTGCGCCTGCACTTCGCCATAGTAATTGGCGCGGGTGTTGATGTTCCATGCGCCGGCGGTGTAGTCGGCAGCCACCACGTGGTGCTTGCGCGGCTGGCCGCGCTCGATCAGCGTGACTTGCGCCTGGTCGAACAGCTGCTCGCCGGTCAGCACCGTCGATGTCGAGTGGCGCTTGGTCACCTCGGTCTTGTTGAAGCCCAGTTGACCCGACAGCACCAGCGACGACGCGTCGAACTTCGTGGTGTGCTCGGCCACGATGTCGAGGCCGCGCGTGCGCGTGTCGACCGCGTTGGTGAAGAACTGCGCCTGGCCCACGCCCAGCGGACGCAGGATGTTGGTGATCGGGCCGCCGCCCGCCTCCGGCGCGATCTCGCTGGAGAAGACGATGCGGTCCTTGATCTTGATCTGGTACGCGTCCACCGTCAGCGACATGTTCTTGGCCGGGCGCAGCACCATGCCGACGCTGCCGCTGGTCGAGGTTTCCTCTTTCAGCGGGGCGATGCCGAACGCTTGCGTGACGGCGCTGCCCTGGCGCGCGGTCAGCGTTTCGGTCAGCACGCCGTTATTCAGGTTGGTCGACACGGAGCTGTAGAACTCCTGCTGCACGCTTGGCGCGCGGAAGCCGCTCGAGACGCTGCCGCGGAAGCCGACGGTCTTGGTCGGGTCGTAGCGGGCGCTGAGCTTACCGGTGACGGTGCTGCCGAAGTCGGAATACTTCTCATAGCGCACGGCGCCGGCCAGGGTCAGGTTCTCCACCGGCTTGTGCTCGGCGTCGAGGAACAGCGCGATGTTGTGGCGGCCCGAGTCGACGGCGGTGGCCGGGGTGTAGCCGGGGAAGCCCTGGATGCCCGCCGCCGCCGTGGCGCCGCTCGGCGTGGTGATGGCGATGGCCGGATTGTTGGTGCGGCCGTACTGGTAGGAGACCGGGTCGCCGGCGACGATCTGGTAGTTGTCGCGGCGGTATTCGAAGCCGGTGGCGATGAACACGCTGCTGTCGCCGAATTTGACCGGGCCCTTGATGTCGGCGTTGATGGTGGTCTGGTCGAATTTCAGGGTGCCGGTGTCGGCCTCGCGCGGCGATTCGGCGTAGATGCCGCCGCCCGGTTTCGGCTCGTACCAGTAGCTGGTGTTCAGGCTGTCGGACTCGTGGAACGCCAGTTCGCTGGCGCCGTGGTTGATGCTGATGTCGGCCTTCCAGTCGTTGGCCAGGTCGCGCCGGTAGCCGAAGGCGAACGAGGCGTCCTTGATGTCGGTGTGGATGGCGGGCAGGAAGCCGTTCGGGTAGACCGCCGGCACGGTGCGGTCGTCGCCGGCCGAGCGGAAGAAGCCGAACGAGTCGCTCTTGCGCTTGGACAGGCCGCCGAAGGCGTAGAACTCGCTGCTCTTGTCGATCGGGATGGCGCCGTTCCACCAGAAGTAGGTGTCGCGGGTGTCGCTGTCGCCCAGGTGCTGGGTCACGCGCGGCGGGTTGGCGCGCAGCGAGTCGGGGCCGGCGCGGTTGGTTTCGCCGCGCTTGCGCGCCTCGACGGTCAGGTTGAGGAAGCCGCCGTCCTGGCCCAGCGCGAAGCCGGTGTTGGCGCTGGCCGAGTACAGGTCGCCGTCGCCTTCGGAGGTGGTGCCGTAGGTGCCGCTGAGCGAGGTCTCGCTGGTCTGCGACTTGAGCACGATGTTGATCACGCCGGCGATGGCGTCCGAGCCGTATTGGGCGGCGGCGCCGTCGCGCAGCACCTCGATGCGCTGGATCGCCGCCAGCGGAATGGCGTTGATGTCGGTGCCGGCCGAGCCGCGTCCGACGGTTTGCTGGACGTTGACCAGCGCCTGCTGGTGGCGGCGCTTGCCGTTGATGAGCACCAGCACCTGGTCCGGGCCGAGCGAGCGCAAGGTGGCCGGCCGGATGCTGTCGGTGCCGTCGCTGACGAAGGTGCTCGAGAAGTTGAACGACGGGTCCAGCGTTTGCAGCAGCTTGCCCAGTTCCAGCGGACCGGCGGTTTGCATGTCCTTCAGGCTGATCAGGCCGACCGGGGCCGAGGTGTCGAGCGCCGTCTTGGCGACCGTGCGCGAGCCGAGGACGACGACGGTCTGCTCCTTGGCCAACTGCTCGTCGGCGGCGGCCTGGGTTTGCGCCAGGCCCGGACCGGCCACCAGCAGCAGGATGGCGCTGGCCAACAGCGTGCGCTTGAATTGAGGTGCTCTTGTCATGTATTTCTCTCTTGGTTTTGTGGGGACGCCGCGGGTAGCGGTCGTTGAGAAAATACTATCTTGAGGCGTCGCACGGCCGCAACGCGGCACGCACCAACTTGTTGCGGAATGTGTACGATTGCTAATATTGCTCGCGTTGTGCGAGGATGTGGCGTACGCTGGCCGACGGCCCGCACCGCGCCCGCCACAAAACGGTGCGAAACTGTGGCGCGCCCGCATCGGTATGCGGCGCTTGCATATCGATAGGCGAAAAACGCGCTCCGCCGGTGCGCCCCTCGATCCCCCGCTACTGCTGGTCCAGCATCCACCCTTTGAGGCCGTTGACCCACGATTTGGCCGGCAGGTTCAGGCTCTTTTTGATGGCGCCGGCGCGCTCGTACAGCACCGCGAAATCGATCACCGGCGACTGCTTGAACGCGATCACGACGATATTGGCGTCGTGCACCTCGGGCAGCCACACCACGGCGTCGAACACCTGCTCCATCGTCTGCAGATTCTTGTCGTAGTTGGAAAAGTCGCCGAACACATTGGTGGTCATGATGCCGCCGTCGCGCAGGCAGTCGTGGCAGGCCTGGTAGAACTCGGGCGAGTCGAGCACCGGCCCGCGCGCCTCCTCGTCGTACAGGTCGACCTGCAGCACGTCGACCGTGCCGTGGTTGGCCGGGTCGAGCACGAAATCCATCGCGTTCATTTCCATCACGTTCAGGCGCTCGTCGTTGGACGGCAGGCCGAATTGCGCGTTGCAGATGGCGATGACGTTGGGATTGAGTTCGACCGCCGTCACGCGCGCCTTGGGCAGGCGGCGGTAGCAGAACTTGGTCAGCGCCGCGCTGCCCAGCCCCAGTTGGACGATGTGGCGCGGGCTGTCGTTGAACAGCAGCCACATCATCATCATCTGCACGTATTCGAGCTCGATGTTGTCGGGTTTGGACAGGCGCATCGCGCCCTGCACCCAGGACGTGCCCAGGTGCAGGCTGCGCACGCCCTCGAATTCGGTGATGGTGGCCGGCGGATGGCCGGGCTGGTCGAAGCGGGAAGTGTTGGGGGCGGACTTGGAAGACATCCCGCCAGTTTAACAGGTCAACTAACAGATAAGTTAGCAGGCCAGCGGCAGGATGATGGTCACCGCCAGCCCGCCGCCGTCGCGGTTGGCCAGGGTGATGCGCCCGCCGTGGGCTTCGGCGATCTCGCGCGCCAGCGCCAGGCCCAGGCCGGTGCCGTTGCGCTTGGTCGAGTAGAACGGCAGCAAGGCATTGGACAGCACCGCTTCGTTCATGCCGGTGCCACGGTCGAGCACGTCGATGCGCCAGGCGCCCGGCGAGCGGCGCAGCACCAGCCGCACGTCCTCGGGCTTGGACCCGGACTCGTGCGCGTTCTTGAGCAGGTTGAGCAGGCTCTGCTCCAGCTGCGCGGCATCGAAATGGGCTATGCCTTCCTGGCCGCGCGCGCGGCCGTCGTAGACGAAATCGACCTGGCTGCGCAGCTGGGCCAGGAAGCGCGACCAGTCCACTGCTTCCAGCCGCGGCGACGGCAGCTTGGCGAAGCGCGCGTAATCGCGGATGAAGCCTTCCAGGTGGCGCGCACGCTCCTCGATGGTGGTCAGCGCGGTCGGCAGTTTGTCGTACTGGCCGCGCCGCAACAGTTCGGCGCCGGAATGGGCGAGGGAGGCGATCGGAGCGAGCGAGTTGTTGAGCTCGTGGCTGATCACCCGGATCACCTTCTTCCAGGTCTGCACTTCCTGGCGCCGCAGCTCGGCGGTGAGCTGGCGCAGCAGCACCAGTTCGTGATGGCGGCCGTTGAGGCGGAACATGCGCCGGGCGAGGTGATAGATGTCCTCGTTGTCCTCGTCCCCGACCGTAAACATGCCGTCGCCGCCGCGTTCGAAGGCTTCGCGCACCGGCTCGGGCGCACGCATGAGCAGGTCCTCGAAGGACTGGCCTTCGAGCCGCCGCCCTTCGCCCAGCATCTTGCGGGCGGCGAGATTGGCGTGGACGACGCGCCGGCTCGGATCGACCAGCACCATCGCCACCGGCGTGTTCTGAACCATCGTGTCGAGCAGCAGTTCGCGCTGCACCAGCGACAGCCGCTGCTCGCGCAGGGCTTCGCCGAGGCGGTTGTGGCTCTCGACCAGCTCGCCCAGTTCACCGCGGCCGGACCAGGACAGGCCGAAGCTGTAGTCGCCGTCGCGGTAGCTGGCGACGCTGCCGGCGAGCGCACGGAACAGCGAGTTCATCGGCGCGAACGCTCGCCTGACGTGGTAGATCAGCAGAGGCAGCAGCAAGGCCACGGTCAGCGCCGGCGCCATCCAGCGCTGCGGCAGCAGGGTGATCAGCCAGGTCGTGAGCGCGGTACCCACGATCAGATACGCCAGCGCGATCGCGCTGAAGCTCAGGCTCAGGGGCAGACGGCGCCAACGCATCGCGATCTCCTCAGTCCCGTCGTATGCCGAGCCGGTCGAGCCGGCGATATAGTGCCTGACGCGACAAGCCCAGTTCGCTCGCGGCCTGCGCGAGCACGCCGCCGGCACGTTCCAGCGCGGCCTCGATGCTGGCGCGGTC
>DATMSN010001056.1:0-1887 GCA_035565375.1 Duganella sp.
GCCAGGGCGACAGCGTGGTCGACTTCGGCGACAACGACCGCACCTACGTGGCGCCGGCGCTGACCTGGCGGCCGTCGGCGGCCACCGCGCTGACCTTGCTGTCGAGCTACCAGCACAGCAAGGTCACCGACAACGGCAACCTGCCGATCGCCGGCTCGCTGCTGTACAACCCCAACGGCAAACTGCCGGTCGAGCGCTATCTGGGCGAACCGGGCTTCAACTATTTCGACAACACGCAAAAAACCGTCGGCTACGTCTTCACGCACGCGTTCAGCGACACCTTGACCCTGAACCAGGGCATGCGCTACTTCCGCTCCGACCTCGACTACAAGTATTACCAGATCCTCGGCGTCAACGACGACCAGCGCACGGTCCGCCGCCGCGGCCGCGCGTTCCAGGACAACACCAACGCCGTCACCATCGACACCAACCTGACGTGGAAGCTCAACGCCGGCGGCGTGTCCCACACCGTCCTGGCCGGCGTCGACTACCTCAGCCAGCACCACGACAGCGACCGCGCCAACACCGCCTTCGCCCCGATCGACGCCTACGCGCCGGTCTACGGCGGCGCGCGCGGCGCGGCCACGCCGACCGACCTGTGGCGCCTGCGCCAGTACGCCACCGGCGTCTACCTGCAGGACCAGATCAAGTTCGCCGACAAATGGGTGGTGCTGCTGGGTGGACGTCACGACCGCACCCGCCAGGTGCAGGCCGACCTGCTGGCCGGGCCGGAAAAAACCACCCAGCGCGACAACGCCAACACCGGCCGCGCCGGCCTGGTCTACCTGGGCGCCAACGGCGTCTCGCCGTACGTCAGCTTCAGCCAGTCGTTCGCGCCCGAGCAGGGCGTCAGCCGCACCGGCGAAATGTTCAAGCCGACGCGCGGCGAGCAATACGAGGCTGGCGTGCGCTTCCAGCCGGCCAACAGCAGCCTGCTGCTGACCGGCGCGCTGTACCAGCTGACGCAGACCAACGTGCAAACGCCGGACCCGGCCGACCCGGACAACTATTCGGTGCAGACCGGCGCGGTGCGCTCGCGCGGCGTCGAGCTCGAGGCCAAGGGTTCGCCGCTGCGCAACCTGGAGCTGGTGGCGGCCTACTCGTACATCGACGCCAAGACCACCAAGTCCAACAACCCCGACGAGCTCGGCACGCGCCAGATCGGCGTGCCGCGCAACACCGCCTCGGCCTGGGTGCATTACAGCTTTGCCGCGCTGGGCGCCGCGCCGCTCAAGGCCGGCGTCGGCGTGCGCTACGTCGGCGAGCGCGCCGGCAACATCTTCGGCGTGCCTGCGGAACCGTCCTACACGCTGCTCGACGCCGTGCTCAGCTACGAGTTGGGCAACTGGAAGTACGCGCTCAACGCCAACAACCTGGCCGACAAGCGCTACGTGCCGTCGCCCTGCTACGGCCGTGGCTGCGCTTACGGCGCGCCGCGCACGCTGGCGCTGACGGCCAGCTACCGCTGGTAAGCCCCCATCCGGCGCGGCGGCCGCCGCGCCCGTTCACATCAAGGAGAAATTGAACATGTCGACAAGCTGCTTTGACCGCGAAGACGAAACCTTCATCGTCCTCAAGAACCACGAAGACCAATACTCGCTGTGGCCGCACTGGAAAGCCGTCCCCGGCGGCTGGAGCGCCGTCGAAGGCGTCCGTGGCGACAAGAAAACCGTCCTCGGCTACATTGAAAGCACCTGGACCGACATGCGTCCGCGCTCGCTGCGCGAGTGGATGGCCGCGCAAGGGCTGGAAGCGCCCGGGTTGGAAGCCCCCTCTGGCGCCCACGCGGCCTGACGGCGGCATGCGCACGGTCAATCTGCTGTGCCTGCCCAACGCCGGCGCCAGCGCCATGATGTACCTGGGCTGGCGCGCCGGGTTGCCGGACTG
>DATMSN010001057.1:0-1771 GCA_035565375.1 Duganella sp.
GGCGGCCAACTGAGCGGCCAACGGAGCGGCCAACGGAGCGGAAAGCGGCGCGTTCCCGCCCGGCGCACGCAACACATCACCGGCCACTGGGCCGGCTTTTTTTTGCCCGCATTTCGAGGTGCGGTTTTGGGCTAACGCCGAACAACCCCATGGCGCACACTTCAAATCATGGCGTGCTGATATCGCGGCACGCCGATGCGATGAAACGACGGCCGCCACGGCCGCATTCATTCACCGAATTAACGCAGCAGCTAAAGGAGTTTTGCATGAGCTACAACGAATCCCGCTTCTGGCATCCAATGATGCACCAGGCCGACATGAAGTCGCGCACGCCATTGCGCATCGTGCGCGGCGACGGTTGCCACGTGTACGACGACCACGGCCAGAAGTTCGTCGACGCCGTCGCCGGCCTGTGGAACGTCAACGTCGGCCACAACCGGGCGGAGGTCAAGAACGCGGTCATCGACCAGATCAACCAGCTCGAATACTTCCAGATCTTCGACGGCGTGTCCAATCCGCGCGCCGAGGAACTGTCGGCGCAACTGGTCGGCATGCTGGCGCAGGAGGACATGCAGCGCGTGTTCTACGGCTCGAACGGCTCGGACGCGACCGAAACGGCGCTCAAGCTGGCGCGCCAGTATTGGAAGATCCTGGGCCAGAAGGACCGCACCAAGTTCATCTCGCTCAAGCAGGGCTACCACGGCAGCCACTTCGCCAGCGCCGGCGTCAACGGCAACGCCGCGTTCCGCCGCAACTACGAGCCGAACCTGGCCGGCTGCTTCCACGTCGAGAACCCATGGCCGTACCGCAATCCGTTCACCGACGATCCGGAGGAGCTGGGCCGCATGTGCGCGATGCTGCTCGAACGCGAGATCGAGTTCCAGGGCCCGGACACGGTGGCCGCCTTCATCGCCGAGCCGGTGCAGGGCGCCGGCGGCGTGATCGTCCCGCCGGCCAACTACTGGCCGCTGGTGCGCGCCGTGTGCGACAAGTACGGCGTGCTGCTCATCGCCGACGAGATCGTCACCGGCTTCGGCCGCACCGGCAATATGTTCGGTGCGCGCGGCTGGGGCGTCAAACCCGACATCATGTGCTTCGCCAAGGGCATCTCGTCCGGCTACATCCCGCTCAGCGCCACCGCGCTCAACTCGCGCCTGGTGCAGGCCTTCGAGGACAACCGCGACTTCGGCGGCGCCGTCATGCACGGCTACACGTACTCGGGCCACCCGGTCGGCTGCGCCGCCGCCATCGCCAGCCTGAAGATCGTCGTCGAGGAGGACCTGCCGGCCAACGCCGCCAAGCAGGGCGCCTACCTGCTCGAGGCGCTGCAGCCGATGGTCGGCCGTTACGAGGCGATCGGCGAGATCCGCGGCAAGGGTTTGATGCTGGCCATCGACCTGGTCAACGACCGCCAGACGCGCGAGCCGATCAGCCCGACCAGCGGCTACGCCTACGCGGTGGCCGAGGCCACGCGCCGCCACGGCGTCATCGTGCGCCCGGTCGGCACCAAGATCATCCTGTCGCCGCCGCTGGTGATCCAGCGCGCCGAGATCGATCACATCGTTAGCGCGCTGGACGCCGGCTTCAAGGCCGTTCCGTTCACCCGCACCTGACCGCGAGCGCCGAATGATACTCAAACTGAAACATTTCATCGACGGCCAGGCCGTCGACGCCTCCGACGAGGCGACCATTCCGCTGGTCAGCCCGGTCACCGAACAAGCGTTCGCGACGTCGGCGCGCGGCACCCGGGCCGACGTCGACCGCGCCGTCG
>DATMSN010001058.1:0-2933 GCA_035565375.1 Duganella sp.
GCCGCCGCCAGCTCGCCCAGGCCGAGATGGGCGCGTCCACGCAGGATCTGGATCTCCGGCGTCGGCGCCCCTTCGGCCGGCGCGGTTTCCTTCAGCATGGCCGCGTACTTGCCCTGCCGCAGCAGCGCCTCGGCCAGCACCGGCATCGCCTTCGCCTGCTCCAGGCCGAGGCTGATCGCCTTGCGCGCCTCCTTTTCCGCCGATAGCGGATCGCCGGCGTCGTTGTAGACGCCGGCCAGCAACAGGCGCGCCTGGGTATTGCCGGCGTTCAGTTGCAGCGCGTTTTTCAGCTGGATGATGGCGCCCTGCAGGTCGCGCTTGCCCTGCATCTGGCGCGCCTCGGCGATCAGCTCGTCGGCGGTGGGCTGCCTGGCGCAGCCCGTTAGCGCGGCCAGCAGCACGCAGGCGCCGGCGGCAGTGCGACTTTTTTTGTTGCCAAAGATGGACATGCCCGCCTCCGCGATTCGATGTAAAAACGACAGCATCAGAACTATACCCCCGAACCAAGGGGAAAGTTAAAATAAATACATCGACTGTGGCGGAAATGCTCACGGCCCGGCGGCGCCAAAGCGCGCGCGCGCGGGTTTATCGCGGCTAGTATTGTCCAGGTCGAAAGTTTCGCCTATGATGATCAATATTACAACGGAGGCCCCGCAAAGCAGCCTGTATCGCCCGACGGAGCACACCACTTCAGGAGGAGCAGATGACATCGCCTAACCACGATGGCGGCGCGGTGCTGTCCCAAGGCTTGGCCGACATTCCCGACGACGTTCCCAGCAACGCGGTGGAGCTGTTGATCGACGAGAAGGTGTTCGGCCTGCGGATGGTCGACACACCCGAGGGGCGCAACAAGGCCAGCGTGCTGATCAACAAAATGTACTCATGGCGCGGCTACGGCACGCACACGCTGTCGGACGACCCCAACCGGGTGACCCTGACCTCCACCCACAAGGGCGAGGTGGTCGGCACCTTGACGCTAGGACTCGATTCGCCGATGGGCATCCTGGCCGACCAGATCTTCAAGGATGAGATCGACGCCTTCCGCGCGCGCGGCTGCAAGGTGTGCGAACTGACCAAGCTGGCCTTCGATCCCAGCGTGCAATCGCAGGCGCTGATGGCGTCGCTGTTCAATCTGGGCATCATGTACGGCCGCGACGTGCACGGCTGTTCGGACCTGTTCATCGAGGTCAATCCGCGCCACCGCCGTTTCTATCAACAGATGCTGGGCTTCAGGCAACTGGGCGAGCCGAAGAGCAATCCGCGCGTGGACGCGCCCGCGTGTTTGCTGTGGGTCAGCTTCGCCTACATGAGCGAGCAGACCGCGCTGTGGGGCGGCAAGGGCAAGCAGGCGGCGGGCGGCGAGCGCTCGTTGTATCCGCTGTTCTTCTCGCCGCGCGAGGAGGCTGGTATCGTCAACCGTCTGCGCGACATCAACTGACATCGAAAAAAGTGTCGATTTTCTTTACAGTCTTGATCTTCCGCAAACGCCCCACTCGCGTAACCACTTGATTTTAAACATAGTATTTGTGAGATTAAATGCTGGCCTGAATCATGCTTATGTGACACTAGACCGGATCTCACGGTTACGCGCAACAACGAGGCATTTCAATAAGGGGAGCATCAATGAAAAACTTAAACTTTAGCAAGCGCCTGTCGCTCATCGCTTCGGGCATCGCACTGGCGCTCGGCATGGCGTCCGCGCAGGCGGCGCCCGCCTTCGGGATCGACCCGTCGGCGCTGGGACTGGGCGGGCCGGCCGGACCGATCACGGTCGACTCCATGAGTGGCGTGTCGTCGCAGCTGCTGCACACCATCGGCAACACCCACGAATCGGCCGGCCACCTCAGCTACAACGGCTTCACGCTGGGCGGCTCCAACCTGGGCGCGAACATCACCGGCCTGAATTTCAATTACGGCATCTATCTGACGTTCACGCTGAAAGACGTGGTGACCACCGGCGTCATCAACCAGCCCAATAGCGTCAATACGCTGACGGAGCTGAGTTTCAACATGTACGCCGATCCGGGCAACACCAATGTGTTCCACCAGGCGACGCTCTCCAACGAAGCGTCCATCGACGGCACGGGCGACGACATCCCGCTCGCTTTCGGCGAGCTGATCGACGGCACCTCGTCGTTCAACAGCTTGCTGGGCGCCGCGCTGAACGCGAACACCACCTTCAACCTGACGCCCCAGGGCGCGTTGTTCTTTGTCGATCCTGTGCCGTTTTACAACCTGATGTTCAACGCCTTCAACAACACCACCCAGGCCCCGATCTTCGGACCGGACGGCCTGGTCGCCATCAACTCGGCCGGTGTGAGCGACTTCAACACGCGCGTGCCTGAACCGGGCTCGCTGGCGCTGCTGGGCCTGGCCCTGCTCGGCGTGCATGCGGTCAATCGTCGTCGTCAAGCGTGATGTGCCCGGCGGCGGCTCCCGTGGCGGCGTACCACGGGAACCGCCGCCACCCCGAACCTGGCGGGTCGTCCAGCCCGCAACAGCCAACCGTGGAGACCTCTCTTTCAGATGAGCGTGACCAAGCAAGTCATTGAATGCCTGCTGGAGGCGGCCCGCTGGGCGGCCTCGGCGGACAATATGCAACCATGGCGCTTTCGCTGGGACGGCGCGGCGCTGCGCCTGATCTTCGCCGACCACGGCGACAACGAGGGCGCGTTCGGGATCGACAGTCCGGCGACGCTGCTGGCATTCGGCGGCGTCATCGAAAATGTGACGCGGATGGCCGAGGCCATCGGCTGCCAGCTATACGATACCGCCATCTTTCCGCCCGACGAAGACAAAAACTGCGTGTTCCGCTGCCGGGTCGACGTCACGGCGCCCGGCGCGCCGCCGGCCGGCTGGCAAACCCATCCCCTGTTCCGACGCCACACCAACCGCCTGCCGTATTCGGACCGCGCCGTGCCCGACGAGACAGT
>DATMSN010001059.1:0-1656 GCA_035565375.1 Duganella sp.
GTTGCCGCTGGCGCTGCCGGTGATCCTGGCCGGCGTCAAGACGGCGGCGGTGATGAGCGTGGGCACCGCGACCATCGCCGCCTTCATCGGTGCCGGCGGGTACGGCGAGCGCATCACCATCGGCCTGGCGCTGAACGACAACGATATGCTGCTGGCCGGGGCGATCCCGGCGGCGGTGCTGGCGCTGCTGACGCAGGCCGTGTTCGAGCTGCTGGAGCGGATGGCCGGCGGCGCGCGGCCGCGACGGCTGTAGTTCCGGCCGAAAATCTTTCGCTAAATCAAGCTACACGTTTTTGTAAAGCAAATGTAAGCAGATTTGAAGACGGGTAAGGTTTTGTAAGGTGGGAGGCAAGCCGCCGGCGGCGCGGCTATAGTGAACCCGTTGATTCAATCTCCCTCCCACTGACACCGGGTTCCTCCCACGAGCGGTTTCCGCCTCGTGGGATTTTTTTTACGCCTGCGCCGACAGCTCGGTCAGCGCCTCGCCGGTGACGCGGCAGATGCGCCACTCCGGCATGACGGTCGCGCCCATGCCCTCGTAGAGCTTGATGGCGTTGGTGTTCCAGTCCAGCACCGACCATTCGAAGCGGCCGCAGTCGCGTTCGACCGCCAACCGCGCCAGCGCCACCAGCATCTGCTTGCCGTAGCCCCTGCCGCGGCAGGCTTGCTTGACGTACAAGTCCTCCAGGTACAAGCCCTTCTTGCACAGGAACGTCGAGAAATTGTGGAAAAACAGCGCGAAAGTGACGACCTCGCCGTTGGCCTCGCCGACCAGCGCCTCGCAGCCGGGCTTGTCGCCGAACAGGCTCTCGTGCAGCATGGCCTCGTTGGCCACGACCATGTGTTCCAGTTTCTCGAACACGGCCAGTTCGAAAATCATGCCGAAAATGGCGGAGACGTCGGCCGGCTCGGCCGGGCGGATGGTCAGGTCGGAGTTGTTCATCAGGCTGCTTCTACACTTTCTTTTATGACGGGGGAATCGGATTTGAGGGCCCAGGCGACGCTCGATAAGCACAATACCATGCCGGCCCATTCCAGCGCTCCGGGACGGAAGTGTTCGAGCTGGATCGACAACAGTACCGAGATCACCGGCGTGACGACGGTGATATAGACGGCCTTGTCCGAGCCGATGCGGTGGATCAGGGTGAAATAGGCGGCAAACGCGATCACCGAGCCGAACAGCGACAGGTACAGCAGGCCGGCCCAGTACTTCGGTTCGCTCGACAAGGTGAACGCCTGGCCGCTGGCCAGCACCCAGGCGGCCACGAGCAGGCTGCCCCACAGCATCGACCACGCCATCGTCAGCAACACGTTGGACGACTCCGCGCGCACCTTGACGACGAGTAGGTTGCCGACGGTGCTGGCGATGGTGGCCGCCAACGCCAGTAGCAGGCCGAGCAGGAAATGGCCCTCGCCGCCGCCCAGGATGTCGCTCCAGGCGCCCTGGATCGCGTGGAAGAACAGTAGCGCCACGCCGGCGATGGCGACGGCGCCGGCGTTCCAGGTGCGCCAGCTGACCGGCGTGCCGAAGGCGACGCGGTTGAGGATGGGGCTCCAGAACACCATCAGCGCGAACAGCACGGCGACCAGGCCGGACACCAGATATTGCTCCGACGTATAGGTGCAGATGTAGCTGAGCGCGAAGGTGGCGGCGCC
>DATMSN010001060.1:0-2931 GCA_035565375.1 Duganella sp.
GCCCGCGCTGAGCGCGGGCGAAGCGATCGACAAGGTGGTCAAGGCGGTTTCGCCGCGCGCCGTGCACCGCTGGGCGCCGAGCGCCGAGCTGCTGATCTACCCGGTGATGAAGTCGGTGCGCGTGCCGTCCGCCCTCAACAAATCCGAGGCCGCGCTCAACGCCACGGATCTGGAGGAAGTGGTCGACCGCTACGTGCTGGCCTACTATGTGCAAACGCGCATGTCCCAGGACCGCAAGCCGGTCTACTACGACACCATCGTCGACGCCAAGACCGGCGCCGTGGTCGCGCAGTGGAAGGCGCTGCAAACCGTCGTCGGCACCGGCAACAGCCAATACAACGGCGCGGTCCCGATCAACACGTCGCAATCGGGCAGCACCTTCCAGATGCTCGACTCCACGCGCGGCACCGGCGGCAAATTCGGCGGCATGGCCATCACCAACGCCAACCACGCGTCGGCCGACAGCCCGAGCCCGGGCACCATCTACACCAACAGCAGCAACACCTGGGGCGACGGCCAGCAGTACATCGCCGGCGGCAGCACCACCAACGCCAACGGCCAGACCGCCGCCGTCAACGCGCTGTGGGGCCTGATGAACACCTACGACACCAACAAGAACGTGCTGGGCTGGCAGTCCCTCGACGGCAACAACACGGCGACCTACATCGCCGCCCACGTCGATACCGCCTACGACAACGCCTTCTTCGATCCGAGCTGCAAATGCATGTACATCGGCGACGGCGGCAGCAGCTTCTACAACCTCGGCTCGATCGACGTGATCGGCCACGAGATGTCGCACGGGATCACCGACGCCACCTCCAACCTGACCTACGCCGGCGAGTCGGGCGGCTTGAACGAATCGAACTCCGACATCGGCGGCGAGATGGTCGAAGCCTACGCCCGCGCCGGCGGCACCGGCACCGTGGTCCCGGCCACCGGCAACGACTGGATGACCGGCAAGGAGATCGCCAGGAACGGCCAGCCGCTGCGCTGGCTGTACAAACCGAGCAAGGACGGCCGCAGCCCGAACGCGTGGAGCAGCACGATCAAGAACCTCGACGTCCACCTGTCGAGCGGTCCAAACAACCGCATGTTCTACTTCCTGTCGCAGGGATCGAACGCCACCTCGAGCAGCGACTACTACAGCCAGTACCTGACCAAGAGCCCGGCCGCGATGACCGGCATCGGCAACGACAAGGCCTACCGCATCTGGTTCAAGGCGCTGGCCACCAAGTTCACGTCGTCGACCAACTACGCCGACGCCCGCGCCAAGGTGCTGCTGGCGGCGCAGGAGCTGTACGGTACCGGCTCGAAGGAAGCCATCGCCGTGCAGCGCGCCTATGCGGCCATCAACGTGGGCGCCGACGTCGATGAAGTGGCCGGCGGTTCCGGCGTCTCGATCTCGACCCAGCCGGCCAGCGTGACCGTGGCCGCCGGCGCCACCGCGTCGTTCAGCGTGGGCGCCAGCGGCGGCACCTCGCCGTACACCTACAAGTGGTACCGCAACGGCGCGGTGATCAGCGGCGCCACCTCGGCCACCTATTCGCTGACGGCGCAAACGGCCGACAACGGCGCGGTGTTCAACGCCGTCGTCAGCGATTCGTCGTCGCCGGTCAAGACCGCGACCTCGGGCAACGCCACGCTGACCGTCGGCAGCAGCAGCTCGACCGAGAAGATCACCAACGGCGGTTTCGAGTCCGGCACCACCGGCTGGAGCGGCACCACCGGCGTGATCGGCACCTTCACCGGCCAGACGGCCTTCGAAGGCACGCGCTACGCCTGGTTGGGCGGCAACGGCGCAACGGCGACCGAAACGCTGACCCAGAGCGTGGCGATTCCCTCGACCGCCACCGCCGCCACGCTGACCTTCGCGCTGCACATCGACACCGCCGAAAGCGGCAGCACCGTCTACGACAAACTGGTCGTGACCGTGAAAAACAGCGCGGGCACCGTGCTGGGCACCCTGGCCACGTACTCGAACGCCAACGCGGCCAGCGGCTACCAGACCCGCAGCTTCAATCTGGTCTCCTACAAGGGCCAGACGGTGACGCTGTCGTTCGCGATGACGGAGGACGCGTCGCTGCAAACCTCGTTCGTGGTCGACAAGGTCAGTCTGATCACGCAATAAGGGTAAAGGGGGCGGCGCCGGCACCACGGTCGCCGCCCTGTTTTTGACGCCACTCGGTATGCAAAGTATGCGATGCAGTTTCGATTACAAGTGCAGGGCGGGCCAAGCGGCCGGCAAACCATAGCGATCGACGCCGCCAGCGAGGCGGAGGCGATCCGGCAGGCGGCGCGCAACGGCTGGCGCGTGCTGGCCATCGACGGCACCGGCAACGCGGGTGCGGGGGACCGTGTACGCTCCGGTACCGGCAAGCAGCCCTTCCCGCTGCTGCAATTCAGCCAGGAGCTACTGGCGCTGCTCGAAGCGGGGCTCAACCTGAGCGAGGCCACCGCCACGCTGCTCAACAAGGAAAACCGCGCCGGCGCGCGCGCCACGCTGACGGCGATCCAGCGCTCGCTCCAACAAGGCAAAAGCTTTTCCGACACCCTGGCCGACTTCCCGGCCGTCTTCCCCGAACTGTATGTCGCCACCGTGCGCGCGGCCGAACGCTCGGGCAACCTGCCCGAGGCGCTGGCGCGCTTCGTCGGCTACCAGCTGCAGTTCGACGCCATCCGCAAAAAACTGGTCTCGGCGGCGATCTACCCGGCCATGCTGCTGGTGGTCGGCACGCTCGTCACGCTGTTCTTGATGGGGTACGTGGTGCCCAAATTCAGCGTGGTGTACGAAAGCTCGGGTCGTGACATCCCGTGGGCGTCGCGGATGCTGCTCGGTTTCGGCCAGACGCTGGCCGCCCATCCGTGGCTGTGCGCCGGCGCGCTGGCCGCCGTCTGCCTGGCCATGGTGCTCGGCCTGACCAACGCCGCGCT
>DATMSN010001061.1:0-3428 GCA_035565375.1 Duganella sp.
CTCCAGGAAACGCCCGCGCGCCGCGCTCAACGCCGCCGCGTGCTTGGTCGGCACGAAGACGTCGACTTTTTGCTCGAGGCAAAACGCCAGGCACCAGTCGACATAGTCGGCCGCCGCCAGCCCGGTCGGCTCGACGTGGAACGCGTGCGCGGCGCCGGCCGCCGACGAATGGGCGTGCGCGTGGCTGTATATCGTGTGGAAGCGGCCGGCTTGATCGGCTTCACGGACCAGCCTGAGCACCGTCGCGATGGACGAGAACGCGCTGTTATACCAGACGCGCTCCACCCGTTGCGGCGCGGTCACGGCGACTCCTCGGCCAAAACGGGGTGTGGTCCCGTGCTCGGGTAAATGCTCATGCCGTCCTCGTGTGATCAATGATGAAAAGTGCGCGCGCGTGCAAACCGGGAGACGACGGCCTCCCGGTTCGCACTTCGGCGCGCGACTGGCGCCGGGTCGATACGATTGCTAGGTGTTAAGCGTTGACGCCGAACGAGCGCGCCAGCGGACCGAGCCCGCCTTTGAAGCCCTGGCCCACGGCCCGGAATTTCCACTCGGCGCCGGCGCGATACAGTTCGCCGAAGATCATCGCCGTTTCCACGGAGCTATCTTCGGACAGGTCGTAGCGGGTCAGCTCGGCGTTGCCGTTGGCGTTCAGGCAGCGGATGAAGGCTTTGGCGATCATGCCGAAGTTCTGCTTGCGCGCTTCGGCTTCGTGGATGGTCACGCAGAACGACAGGCGGTCGATTTCGGCCGGCACGCGCGTCAGGTCGACGGTCAGCGTCTCGTCGTCGCCCTCGCCGGCGCCGGTGGTGTTGTCGCCGTTGTGGATCACCGAACCATCGGTCGACTTGAGGTTGTTATAGAAGATGAAGTCGCTGTCGCCGCGCACTTTACCGTCGGCCTTGAGCATGAAGGCGCTGCCGTCCAGGTCGAAGGCGGCGCCGTCGGTGGCGCGTGGGTCCCAGCCCAGTCCGATGACGACCTTGGTCAGTCCGGGTGCTTCTTTGCTGAGGTTGACGTTACCGCCTTTTTGCAAACTGATCGCCATACTGGTCTCCTGTTTAAAGTTCCGAGAATCAACATTCGCCCGGCGGCACAATACCGGCGGACGCCTTTAAATTTCATCCCAAAGTATGTGGCGACATTTGCGCGAAAATCAATACTGCGTGAATAGAATCTTTCAATGACTAGGGACTGCAGGAGGGGTAAACGGTATCGAACCAGCCGTCCGGCTTGCATTTTCCCGCCAGCAATGCCTGAATCCGCGCCACGCGCTCGGCATGTTCGGCCGGGTGCAGCGACGGATGGTATTGGTTGGGCGCCTTGATCATCGCCACCAGGCCGATGAATTCGTCCTCGCTGGCCTCGTCCAGCGGCTTGCCCAGATAGGTGTCGGCCGCCATCGGCAAGCCGGTGATTTGCTTGCCGTCGCTGCTGCCCATGTAGACGTCGGCCACGTACAAGGCCAACTGGTCGCGCTTGGGCAGCTTGGCGTTCAACACCAGGGCCAGCACATCGCGCCCGAGGTCGACCTTCTTGCAGCATTCAAACACGCGGTGGTAAAAGCGCTGCAGCACGCCGGAGACGCCGGCCAGCGGCCGGTCGGAGAAATATAGATCGCGCGCGACTGCCGATGAGATAGTCGCCATGCCTTGCCCGTCGGCCACGCTTAGCCCGGGATGCTGGAAGAACGTCGGGTCCTCGACCCGCAGCAGGATCGTCATCTGCCTCGACGACAGCGGCATGCGGGGCGGCTCGGGCGCCGCCTCCATGACGGCCCGGAACGATGTCGACGCCCAGACGGCGACCAGGCCGAGATAGGCCGCCACCAGCAACAACAGCACCAGCACGGTCTTGCCCGCGAAACGCATCACCATGACATCCTTGTCGTTAGGAAAAGATGCCAATTCTACGCTGCGGCACGGGCCGCTGTCATGTCAGAGCATCAATACAACACCACGGACCGGATCGACTCCCCGCTCTTCATCAGATCGAAGCCTTCATTGATGCGCTCGAGCGGCAGCCGGTGGGTGATCAGGTCGTCGATATTGAGCTTGCCCTCCATATACCAGTCGACGATCTTCGGCACGTCGGTGCGCCCGCGCGCGCCGCCGAAGGCCGAGCCGCGCCATTCGCGCCCCGTCACCAGCTGGAACGGCCGGGTCGAAATCTCCTGACCGGCGGCGGCCACGCCGATGATGAACGACTTGCCCCAGCCCTTGTGGGTGCACTCGAGCGCCTGGCGCATCGTCGTGGTGTTGCCGACGCACTCGAAACTGTAATCGGCGCCGCCGTCGGTGATCTGCACGATGCTGTCGACGACGTTTTCGACCTCCTTCGGATTGACGAAGTGCGTCATGCCGAACTTGCGCGCCATCTCCTGGCGCGCCGGATTGATATCGACGCCGATGATCTTGTCGGCGCCGACCATGCGCGCGGCCTGGATCACGTTCAGGCCGATGCCGCCGAGGCCGAACACGACGACATTGGCGCCCGCCTCCACCTTGGCCGAGAACAGCACCGCGCCGACGCCGGTGGTCACGCCGCAACCGATGTAGCACACCTTGTCGAACGGCGCGTCCTCGCGGATCTTGGCCAGCGCGATTTCCGGCACCACGATGTAATTGGAAAACGTCGACGTGCCCATGTAGTGGAACAGCGGCTTGCCGTCCAGCGAGAAGCGGCTGGTGGCGTCCGGCATCAGGCCGCGGCCCTGGGTCGAGCGGATCGCCTGGCACAGATTGGTCTTGCGCGACAGGCAGAACTTGCACTCGCGGCATTCCGGCGTGTACAGCGGAATCACATGGTCGTCTTTTTTCAAGGTCTTGACGCCGGGGCCGACATCGACGACGATACCGGCGCCCTCGTGGCCGAGGATGGCGGGGAAGATACCCTCCGGATCGGCGCCCGACAAGGTGTAGTAGTCGGTGTGGCAAATGCCGGTGGCCTTCAGCTCGATCAACACCTCGCCGGCCTTGGGGCCTTGCAGGTCGACTTCTTCAATGGTCAGCGGCGCGCCGGCGCGCCACGCGATGGCAGCTTTCGTTTTCATGGAGTGATTCCCGTCGTAAGACACAATGTTGGAAGCCGCCATTGTGCCGCCGGCGCCGGGCAAAGCGCGCCGCGACGGGCGAGAATGGCCGGAAATGGTGCCATAATGACCGGATTTTAAGGACCCACAGTGACCACAAGGACCGTCGATATCGTTGTCTATTCCGGCTTCAAGGCGATGGAAGCGATCGGGCCGATGTCGGTGTTCGAGTACGCCAACCTGCACCTGCAACGGCGTGGCCGCGCGCCCGGCTACGACGTGCGCATCGCCGCCACCGCGATCGGCGCGGTGCGCTCCGACACGCTGATGTCGCTGCAGGCGACCAAGGCGCTGAGCCCGTTGGCCTTGCCGGACGACGCCATCGTCGTCGGCGCGC
>DATMSN010001062.1:0-1777 GCA_035565375.1 Duganella sp.
ACCGCCGCCGCCGTCACCGCGCGCCCCTGGCCACCGGCGAGATCGGCGCCAACGGCGCGTTGAGCCGGTCGAGCTGCTCGACGGTGCCGACGTTGTGCCACTCGCCCTCGTACACTTCGCCGCCGACCTGCTTGTTGTCGATGTACGTCCGGATCAGCGGCCCCAGCTTGGCGTGCTGGCCGGGCGCGATGCCGTCGAACATGTCGGGCCGGTAGACGCCGATATTGCCGAAGGTCCATTTCGGCGCGCCGTCAATGGTGTCATTCGTCAGCGCATACATCGTCAGGCCGAAGTCGCCCTCGGGGTGGAAGTCGGGATTGGGCACCAGGTACAGCCAGCAGACGTCGCGCTGGTCGGCCGGGTAGGGCTTGCCCCACATGTCCTCGTCCTTGAGCACGTCCTTGACCTGCTCGAAGTCGAAGTACGGGCAGTAGATGTCGCCCGACACCGCCACGAACGGCTCCTCGCCCAGCAGGTGGCGCGCGGTGGCGATGCCGCCGGCCGTCTCCAGCGCCGTTTCCTCGCGCGAGTACAGCAACTTCGCGCCGAACTGGCCGCCGTCGCCCAGCGTCCGCTCGATGACATCGCCCAGGTGGGCGGTGTTGATGACGATCTCGGTGATGCCGGCGCGCACCAGGTTGACGATGTGCCAGACGATCAGCGGCCGGCCGCGCACCTTGAGCAGCGGCTTGGGGCAGGTGTCGGTCAGCGGACGCATGCGCTCGCCGCGGCCGGCGGCGAAGATCATCGCTTTCATAGGCACCCCGTCATCAGAACGTGTAGCCGACTTGCGGCTGCTTGTCCTCGAGCGCGTCGAGCAGGCGCACCAGCGGTTTCAGGTCCTTGTAGCGGTTGGCCGTCTTGCGCACGTAGTCCATCACGGTCGGCAGGTCGCCCAGGTACTGGTCCTTGCCGTCGCGGTGGTGCAGGCGGCTGAAGATGCCCAGGATCTTTAGGTGGCGCTGCAGGCCCATGTACTCGAAGTCTTTATAAAAGGCGTCGATGTCCTTGTTGACCGGCAAGCCGGCCGACTTGGCGTGCTGCCAGTAGCGGATCGCCCAGTCCAGCACCAGCTCCTCGTCCCATTGCACGTAGGCGTCGCGCAGCAGCGAGGCCAGGTCGTAGGTGACCGGGCCGTACAACGCGTCCTGGAAGTCGAGCACGCCCGGGTTGCCGGCGTCCATCCACATCAGGTTGCGCGAGTGGAAGTCTCGGTGCACATAGACTTGCTGCTGCGCCGTGACATTGGCCAGGATGGCGTCGAACACGCCCTGCAGCTCGGCGTTCTGCTTGTCGGTCAAGGTCGCGCCCAGGTGCTTGCCGATGTACCACTCGGGGAACAGGTTGAGCTCGCGCAGCAGGAAGGCGCGGTCGTACTCGGGCAGCACGTCCGGCGCGCTGGTGACCTGGAACCGCACCAGCGCCTCGAGCGCCTCGGCGTACATGGTCGAGGCGTTGTCGTGGTCGAGCACCTGCAGGTAGGTCGTCACGCCCAGGTCGGACATCAGCATGAAGCCGCGCTCGTAGTCGGTGGCGACGATGCGCGGCACCGTGACGCCGGCGTGCGTGAGCATTTCGTCAACCTTGACGAAGGCCAGCACGTTTTCGCGTTCCGGCGGCGCGTCCATGGCGATCAGGGTGGCGCCCAGCGCGGCCCGGTGGGCCGGCGCGACGTCGATGCGGAAGTAGCGGCGGAAGCTGGCGTCGGCCGAGGCCGGCCGGGCGCTGGCCACGTCGACCACGTCCAGCGTCGCCAGCCAGGCGGTCAGCTGTGCCA
>DATMSN010001063.1:0-1548 GCA_035565375.1 Duganella sp.
GGGTGGCCTGCGCGCGCGCCAGCCGCAGCGCGAACTCCAGGCTGGGGCTGATGGCGGCCGGCGCCGGTTGGTCGAAGTCGTTGTTGTCCATAACAAAATCCTTTGGTTGGCGACCCATGGTTGAGCCATGCTTGAGATGTGGTTGATCGATACTTGATTAAGCAAGTATAGGGATATTTTTATGCAACCGCAAGATTTTTCTTGGCGATGGTTATGGTATCGTTTTCAACGGATCCGGCGACGCGGCCCGCAGCGGCCCGCGCCTCCACGAAAAGCACAAAAATCATCTAAAACAGCAGGGGACATTCAATGCATATGGGGACCACCGAGATCTTTTTGATCGCGATGTTTATTATCTTTAGCGTGCCGTACCTGATCTGGCGCGTCGGCCGCACCGACTACTGGGCGCCACTGGTGGTGGTGCAGATCATCACCGGCATCCTGCTGGGCCCCGGCATCATGGGGCGCGCCTATCCCGAGTACTACAGCTTCGTCTTCAACCCGCAGGTGGTGCAGTCGCTCAACGGCATCGCCTGGTGGGCGGTGATGATTTTCGTGATGATCGCGGGGATCGAACTCGATCTGAAAAAAGCCTGGGAACACCGTCGCGAGAGCACCGTCACCGCCGGCCTGGCGCTGGGCATGCCGCTGGTGTTCGGCTGCGTCGCCGCGCTGGGCATGCTCGGCTACGCGGGCTGGGTCGGGCCGAAGGCGCACAACTGGCAGTTCGTGCTCGGCGTGGGCATGGCGTGCGCCGTCACCGCGCTGCCGATTTTGATCCTGCTGATGGAGAAACTGGAGATCCTGCGCCAGCCGATCGGCCAGCGCATCCTGCGCTACGCCAGCCTGGACGACATCGCCATCTGGGGGGTGCTGGCCGTGATCCTGCTGGACTGGGACCGGGTCGGCCGCCAGCTCGGCTTCCTGTTGGTGTTCGCGCTGGCGACCCGGCTGTTCCGCCACATGATGGTGCGCCTCGAAGAGCGCGACCGCTGGTATGTCTCGTTCGTCTGGCTGGCGGCGTGCGCGTTCGCCGCCGACTGGGCCGGCCTGCACTACATGGTCGGCGCCTTCCTGGCCGGCGCCGTCATGGACACCGGCTGGTTCAACCAGGAGAAGATGGACTTCCTGCGGGCGAATGTGTTGATGGCCGTGATGCCGGTGTTTTTCCTCAGCACGGGCCTGCGCACCAACTGGGAGGTCGGGGGTTCGGCCGTGTTCGTGGCGGCGGCCGTGTTGCTGGCGGCCTCGGTCGGCGGCAAGCTGGCCGGCGTGCATCTGGCCGGCAAGATCCTTAAATGGGGGCCGGGCGAGGCCTCGATCATCGGCTGGCTGTTGCAGACCAAGGCGCTGATCATGATTATCTTCGTCAACATCCTGCTCGACAAGGGTATCATCACCAACGGCACGTTCACCGCGTTGCTGCTGATGGCGATCGGCAGCACGATGCTGACGGTGCCGGTGGTGTATCCGAAATTGCGGCGCGTGGCGCAGCTGATCTTCAAAACCAGCTGATATAATGGCGGCATGAACGATACTACTCAACTC
>DATMSN010001064.1:0-2235 GCA_035565375.1 Duganella sp.
GTCAACCTGCCGATCTTCGCGCTGGCCGACGAGACTTGCCGCGCGCTGGCCACGCGGCTGGCCGTGCACCAGCTCGAACGGCTGCCGGTGGTCGACGACGCCGCGACCCGCCGCCTGATCGGCATCGTCAGCCGCAGCGATTTGATCAAACCGGCGCTGAGCCTGCACGCGGAGGAGCTCACGCGGCAGACGGTGCGCCCGATCTGGTCGCCGAAACAGCGTCCGCGATAAGGTTTTTCGGCCCGGCCGGCGCGGATATCGGATAATGACGCTTTATCGCTTGCTCGCTTAGTCGCGCCATTCACCGCCGTGTCCAACGCCACCCCACTCGCCGACCGCATCGAAGACGTCCTGCCGCAGACCCAATGCACCAAGTGCGGCTACGACGGCTGCCGCCCGTACGCCGAGGCGATCGCCGCCGGCACGGCCGAGATCAACCAATGTCCGCCCGGCGGCGCCGAGGGCATCGTCCGCCTGTCGGCCGTCACCGGCCGCAAGGTCATCCCGCTCAATCCCGTCAACGGCCTGGAGCGCCCGCGCGCGCTCGCCTACATCGACGAAACGCTGTGCATCGGCTGCACCTTGTGCATCCAGGCCTGCCCGGTGGACGCCATCGTCGGCGCGGCAAAGCTGATGCACACGGTCGTGCCGGACCTGTGCACCGGCTGCGACTTGTGCGTCCATCCGTGCCCGGTCGACTGCATCGTCATGTATCCGGTCACCGAGGCCACCGGCTGGGCCGCATGGAGCCAGGCCGACGCCGACGCCGCGCGCGAGCGGCACGACTTCCGCACCCTGCGCCTCAAGCGCGAGAAGGAAGAGAACGACGCGCGCCTGGCCGCCAAGGCCAACGCCAAGATGGCGGCGGTCGAGGCGCTCGACCCGGCCACCGACGCCGACGCCGCCGAGAAGGAACGCAAGCGCGCCATCATCGCCGCCGCGATGGAGCGCGCGCGCCTGAAAAAGGAAGCCGCGCAGGCGGCTTCCGAAGCCCAAGACACCGCCGCCCCCAAGCCTGCAGAGGGAAATCCGCCTGAATGAATCCAGCCAAACGCCAAGAAATGTTCGAGCGCTTCCGCGCCGCCAACCCCAGTCCCAAGACCGAACTTGAATATACGACCCCGTTTGAACTGTTGATCGCCGTGCTGCTGTCGGCGCAGGCCACCGACGTCGGCGTCAACAAGGCCACGCGCAAGCTGTACCCGGTCGCGAACACGCCGGCGCAGATACTGGAACTGGGCGAGGAGGAGTTGAAGTCTTATATTCAGACGATAGGGCTGTACAAGACCAAGGCCAAGAACGTCATCGCCACCTGCAAGATCCTGCTCGAGCGGCACGGCGGCGAGGTGCCGCATGACCGCGAATCGCTGGAGGCGCTGCCGGGCGTGGGACGCAAGACGGCCAACGTGGTGATGAACACCGCGTTCGGCGAGCCGACGATGGCGGTGGACACGCATATCTTCCGCGTCGCCAACCGCACCGGCCTGGCGCCGGGCAAGAACGTCGATATCGTCGAGCAGAAGCTGTTACGGTTCGTGCCGAAGGAGTTTTTGCAGGACGCGCACCATTGGCTGATCCTGCACGGGCGCTACACCTGCAAGGCGCGCAAGCCCGAGTGCTGGAACTGCATCCAGCAAGACCTGTGCGACTACCGCCAGAAGACGCCGATGCCGGATGGGCTTTAGGCCCGCCGGTGAGATTATTCAGGAGACACGTGCCTCCCTCGTGCCGACCAGCCGTCAGACCAGCACCAGGTTATCCCGGTGAATCAGCTCGCGCCCCTCGACGAAGCCGAGGATCGCCTCGATCTCGCTCGACGGCTTGCGCATGATGCGGCGCGTTTCGGCGCTGGTGTAATTGGACAGCCCGCGCGCCACCGGCAAACCGCTCTCGTTCACGCAGGTGATCACCGCGCCGCGCCCGAACTCGCCCTTCACCTCCATCACGCCGATCGGCAGCAGCGACTTGCCCTCGCCGGTCAGCTTCTGCACCGCGCCGGCGTCGAGCACCACCCGTCCCGCCGTATGCAGATGGTCGGCCATCCACTGCTTGCGCGCCGTCAGATGCCCGGTCTGCGCCGACAACTCGGTGCCGATCGCCTCGCCGCCGGCCAGACGCTCCAGCACATTGTCCTCGCGCCCATAGGCGATCACCGTGTGCGCGCCCGACTTGGCGGCCCGCTTGGCGGCCAGGATCTTGGTCAGCATGCCGCCGCTGCCGATACTGCTGCCGGCG
>DATMSN010001065.1:0-2017 GCA_035565375.1 Duganella sp.
GGCCAGCGCGTCGACGCCGCGCGCCTGGAGCGCATCGGCGCCGAGCTGGCGGCCAGCCCGGTGCAAAACACCTATTCGGAGATGCAGCAGCAAAACCGCGAGCTGGGCGCGGCGCTGGCCGAGCTGCGCGAGCGCCAGGACGACCTGCTGTCGCTGACCCACGAGCTGGAGGACACCAACCGCGGCGTGGTCGCGCTGTACGCCGAGATCGAGGAGAAGGCCGAGCGGCTGCGCAAGGCCGACGAGATGAAATCGCGCTTCCTGTCGAACACCAGCCACGAGCTGCGCACGCCTTTGAGCTCGATCCGGGCGCTGGCCAAGCTGCTGCTCGACCGCATGGACGGCGACCTGACGCCGGAGCAGGAGCGCCAGGTCGGCTTCATCGCCAGCGCCGCCCACGATCTGTCGGAACTGGTCAACGACCTGCTGGACCTGGCCAAGATCGAGGCCGGCAAGGTCGAGCTGACGATCGCGCCGGTCGACATCGACAATCTGTTCAGTACCCTCAAGGGCATGCTGCGGCCGCTGACGCGCAACCCCGGTGTGGAGCTGGTGTTCGTCACGCCGCCGGCGCCGCTGCCGCTGTGGTCCGACGAGGCCAAGGTGGCGCAAATCCTGCGCAACTTCATCTCCAACGCGCTCAAATTCACCGAGGCCGGCCAGGTGGCGGTGGCGTTCGGGGACGACGGCGGCGAGCACGTCACCTTCTCCGTCAGCGACACCGGCATCGGCATCGAGGCCGACCACCTGCACCTGATCTTCGAGGAATTCAGCCAGATCGCCCATCCGCTGCAGGCCGGCGCCAAGGGCACTGGCCTGGGCCTGCCGCTGTGCCGCCAGCTGGCGCGGCTGCTGGGGGGCTCGGTGGACGTGGCCAGCGTCCCCGGCGCCGGTTCGACTTTTTCCCTGCACCTGCCGCGCCGGGCCGATGGCGCGCCATGAAAGACAACGCCATGAGCAATGACAGCATATTGATCCTCAACGTCGACGACAACGACGGCGCGCGCTACGTCAAAACGCGCATCCTGCAGGGCGCCGGCTTCAACGTGGTGGAGGCGGCCAACGGCACCGACGGCCTGGCCCTGACGCGCCAGAGGCTGCCGGCGCTGGTGCTGCTCGACGTCAAACTGCCCGACATCAACGGCATCGAGGTGTGCCGCCGCATCAAGGACGACGCCCTGACCGCCGGCGTGCTGGTGCTGCAGACGTCGGCCGCGTTGACGGGGCGCGACGACAAGATCCGCGGGCTGGAGGGCGGCGCCGACAACTACCTGGCGGCGCCGATCGAGGCCGACGAACTGGTGGCCAATGTCAACGCGCTGCTGCGCCTGCAGCGCACCCAGACGGAGTTGCGCAACAGCGAGGAGCGCTTCCGCCAGCTGACCGAGAACATCGAGGACGTGTTCTGGATGTTCGACCTGCAAAGCCGCGCGCTGCTGTACGTGAACAACGCCTACGACTCCTTCTGGGGGCGGGCGGCGGCGCAGCTGCAGCAAAACACCGGCGACTGGCTCGACGCGATCCACGCCGACGACCGCATCGCCGTCTCGGCCCGCTGGGAGGCGCTGCAGCACGGCGAGCACTATGACGAGGAATACCGGCTGCTGCTGGCCGACGGCACCTTGCGCTGGGTGCGCGACCGTGCCTTCCAGGTGCGCGACGCCGGCCACACGCCGTACCGCATCGCCCGCATCAGCAGCGACATCACCCAGCGCAAGACCATGGAGGGGCTGCTGCGCGCGGCCGACGACAACAAGAACGACTTCCTGGCTACCCTGGCGCACGAGCTGCGCAACCCGTTGAGCCCGATCCGCAACGCGGTCGCGCTGATGGGCGTGGCCGACGCCAGCGAGGTCGAGGTGCACCGCAAGGCGCGCCAGGTGATCATGCGCCAGGTCGGCCACCTGGCGCGGCTGGTGGACGATCTGCTGGACGTGGCGCGCATCTCGGAGGGCAAGCTGGCGCTGCGGCTGGAGGACCTGGAACTGCGCTCGGTGCTGGAGCCGGCGCTGGAGAC
>DATMSN010001066.1:0-7544 GCA_035565375.1 Duganella sp.
GTGTAGGACGGCGAACACGCCCACCATCGATACGCCCACCGCCGCCGGCAGGCGCGCGGCCACCGCGATCAGCACACCCATCGTCGCCACCGTCAACGCGATGCCGGTTTCCAGGCCGGGGATCGTCAGGCCGGCCACGCCGGTCAGCACACCGACCAGCACCATGCCGATGAAGGTGGCCGGCAGCCATTTGGCGTTCGGCTGGCGCACGCTCCAGATGCCGACGGCGATCATCGCCAGCAGGTGATCGAGGCCGGTGAAGGGATGGGCGAAGCCGTCGAGGAAGCCGTGGACGTGGGCGCCGCCCGCTTGCGGGTGGGCGGCGGCGGCGGTGCTGGCCAGCGCCAGCATCATGGCGAGAGTGGATTTTTTTGACATTGGATCTCCTGTTAAATATGCGTTTCGACGGCTTATGCATTGGCGGATTACGGCGTTCCGCCTAATCCGCCCTACGTGATGATGCGGTTACGCGAGGGTCCCGTTGCGTGATAATGTGGTTACGCGACTTTCGGGGTATGGCCCAACAATCCCTGCTCGCGGATGAAATCGATGACGGCGGCCACGCCGTCGCCGCTGCGCAGATTGGTGAAGATGAACGGACGCGTACCGCGTTGCTGCTTGGCGTCGCGCGCCATCACGTCCAGATCCGCTCCCACGTGCGGCGCCAGGTCGGTCTTGTTGATGATCAGCAGATCGGAGCGCGTGATGCCGGGTCCACCCTTGCGCGGAATCTTCTCGCCGCCGGCGACATCGATCACGTAGATCGTCAAATCCGACAGCTCCGGGCTGAACGTCGCCGCCAGGTTGTCGCCGCCGGATTCCACCAGTATCAGGTCCAGGTTCGGAAAATCGGCCTGCATCCGCGCGATCGCCTCCAGATTGATCGACGCGTCCTCGCGGATCGCCGTGTGCGGGCAGCCGCCCGTCTCCACGCCCATCAAACGCTCGGCCGGCAGCGCGTCCGCACGCAGCAGGATCTCCATGTCCTCCTTGGTGTAGATGTCGTTGGTGATGACGGCCATGTCGAACTGGTCGCGCATGCCCTTGCAGAGCATTTCGCACAGCGCCGTCTTGCCGGAACCAACCGGACCGCCGATGCCGACGCGTAAAGGATTTGAAGTATTCATATGGTTTATATTGTTTATCCAGGGTTCATGATCGGTAAAGACGGCTGTACTGGACCTCGTGCCGCATCGACAGCAGCGACAAGCCCGGCGCCCAGTTGCACATGTCGTCATCGGCAACGCTTTGCGCGTGGCGGGCGGCGGCCTCGATGTCGGCGCGCAGCGACAGCAGCATGCGCTGGCCGGCCACCTGCCCCAGCGGCACGGATTTGACGCACACCAGCACCTGGTTCTCGGCCCACGCGAACAGCATCGCCAGCAGCGCGGCGTCGTGCGGGATCTCCAGCGCGGCCACGGCGCAGGCGAAGGCGGTCGGCAACGCCACTTCCGGCTCGCCCTGCAGCCGCGCCAGCATCTCGGCGTCGACGATATCGAGTTCGGCCACCAGCTTGGTCAGCGAATAGCCCATCTGGATGGTCTCGGCGCGGAATTCGGCGCTGTCGCGCGAGGCGATGAAGCGCTCGCTCCAGTCGGCCACCGCCGCCCAGTCGCGGCGCGACCACGCCCGCATCAGCCGCCAGGCGATTGGCGCCTCCCACCGCGCCACCACCTCGTGCAGGTGGCGCAATATCCACGCGCGCGCCTGCCCGGCGTTGGCGACCATGCCGTTTTCCAGCGCCGCCTCCAGCCCCTGCGAATAGCTGTACGCGCCGATCGGCAGGGCCGGACTGGCGAATTGCAGCAGATTCAGTAACGCCGACGCTTGCATCAGAATCGGCTCATTTCGGATCGCTCGGACGGTGGATCTTCTGGCGCAGCGGGATCGGCGCCAGCGGATGATGGCCGCCGTCGTCGTGATGCGCGTGGCCGCCGCCGTAGGCGCCCGACTCCGGCTCGAAGGCGGCCCGCTCCTCCTCCACCTTGGCGCCCAGGCCTGCCAGCATTTCCTTGAGCACCGCGTCGGCGCGGATGCGCAGGAAGCCGTCGCCCACCTGCGCCTGCGTGTGGCGGTTACCGAGGTGGAAGGCGCAGCGCAGCAGCGTGTGCGCGTCGGCGCAGGTGACCTTGTAGGTCGGTTCCGGCGCGGCCACCACCTTGACGACGCGCTTGTCCTCGCCGGTCAGCAGGTCGCCGTCGCGCAGCACGGTGCCGCGCACGGTGAAGACGGCGACGTCCTCGCCGGTGTCGAGCGTGGCGCGCAGGCGGCATTTCTCGCGCAGTTCGTAAGGCAGCACGAGGAGCGCCGCGATGTTGGCGGCCGCGTTGTCGGCCGGTGAAATCTTGGTGTGAAGTGTCAGCATAGGGGTCGGAAAAAGCGTCAGAACAGGAAGTAACGCTGCGCCATCGGCAGCACGGATGCGGCCTCGCAGACCAGCAGCTCGCCGTCGGCGCGCACTTCGTAGGTTTCGGGATCGACTTCCATCTTCGGCGTGGCGCCGTTGTGGATCATGTGGTGTTTGCGCAGCGCGCGCATATCCTTGGCGACGATCAGCGTCTTATTCAGTTTGAGCTTGTCGCCGATGCCGTCGTCGAACGCCGCCTGCGAGACGAAGGTGAACGATTTTTTCAGCCCGCCACCGAAGGCGCCGAACATCATCCGGTAATGCACCGGCTGCGGCGTCGGGATCGACGCGTTCGGATCGCCCATCTGCGCCGCGGCGATCATGCCGCCCTTGAGTATCGTCGACGGCTTGACGCCGAAGAAGGCCGGCTTCCACAGCACCAGGTCGGCGATCTTGCCCACCTCCACCGAGCCGACCGCGTGCGCGATGCCGTGCGTGATGGCCGGGTTGATCGTGTACTTGGCGATGTAGCGCTTGACGCGGAAGTTGTCGTTGCGCGGGGAGTCCGGCGCCAGCGGTCCGCGCTGCACCTTCATCTTGTGCGCCGTCTGCCAGGTGCGCATGACCACCTCGCCGACGCGGCCCATGGCCTGCGAATCGGACGACATCATCGAGATGGCGCCGATGTCGTGCAGGATGTCCTCGGCGGCGATGGTCTCGCGGCGGATGCGCGATTCGGCGAAGGCCACGTCCTCGGCGATCGCCGCGTCGAGGTGGTGGCAGACCATCAGCATGTCGAGGTGCTCGTCGAGCGTGTTGACGGTGAACGGGCGGGTCGGATTGGTCGACGACGGCAGCACGTTGCCCTCGCCGACGGCGGCGATGATGTCGGGCGCGTGGCCGCCGCCCGCGCCCTCGGTGTGGAAGGTGTGGATGGTGCGGTCCTTGAAGGCGGCCAGCGTGTCGGCCAGATAGCCGCCCTCGTTGAGCGTGTCGCTGTGGATCGCCACCTGCACGTCCATCTTGTCGGCCACGCTCAGGCAGTTGTCGATGGCGGCCGGCGTGCTGCCCCAGTCCTCGTGCAGTTTGAGGCCGATGGCGCCGGCCCGCACCTGCTCCTCGAGCGGCTCCGGCAGGCTGACGTTGCCCTTGCCCAGAAAGCCCAGGTTCATCGGAAAGGCGTCGGCCGCGCCCAGCATCGAATGCAGGTGCCACGGCCCCGGCGTGCAGGTGGTGGCCGAGGTGCCGGCCGACGGCCCGGTGCCGCCGCCGATCATCGTCGTCACGCCGCTCATCAAGGCTTCCTCGATCTGCTGCGGGCAGATGAAGTGGATGTGGGTGTCGACGCCGCCGGCGGTGACGATCATGCCCTCGCCGGCGATGATCTCGGTGGCGCCGGCGATGGCCATCGTCACGCCGGGCTGGATGTCCGGGTTGCCGGCCTTGCCGATGGCGGCGATCATGCCGTCCTTCAGGCCGATGTCGGCCTTGACGATGCCCCAGTGGTCGACGATCACCGCGTTGGTGATGACGGTGTCCATGACCATCGGGTCGGCGCGCACGCGCTGCGACTGGCCCATGCCGTCGCGGATCACTTTGCCGCCGCCAAATTTGACTTCTTCGCCGTAGATGGCGTGATCGTGCTCGATTTCGATAAACAGTTCGGTGTCTGCCAGACGGATGCGGTCCCCTTTGGTGGGTCCGAACATTTCCGAGTAGGCGCGGCGCGAGATTGTAGCCATGTTAGCCTTTTATTATTAGCTTTTCGGTGGGTTGGAATCGAGCTTGCCCATCACTTTTCCATTGAAGCCGTAGACCTTCTGGTCGCCGCCCAGCTTCACCAGTTCGACGGTGCGCTGCTGGCCCGGCTCGAAGCGCACGGCGGTGCCGGCGGCGATGTTCAGGCGCCGGCCGTAGGCCTTCCAGCGCTCGAACTTGAGCTCCGTGTTCACTTCGAAAAAGTGGAAATGCGAGCCGACCTGCACCGGCCGGTCGCCCTGGTTGGTCACCACGACGGTCTCGGTTTCGCGGCCCTCATTGAGGCCGATCTCGCCCTCCGTGAGCAGATATTCACCGGGTATCATAGTGAGCTCCTTAAAAAAGCTGTCTTGGGGTGGTTCGGGTTGGGACGTGGGTTCATGATGCGGCTCAGGGTATCGGGTTGTGCACGGTCACCAGCTTGCTGCCGTCCGGGAAGGTGGCTTCCACCTGGATGTCCGGGATCATTTCCGGTATCCCCTCCATGACCTGGCCGCGCGTCAGTATTCGGGTGCCGTCGGCCATCAGCTGGGCCACCGACTTGCCGTCGCGCGCGCCCTCCATGATGGCGCAGGTGATCAGCGCGATCGCCTCCGGATAATTGAGCTTCAGGCCGCGCGCGAGGCGGCGTTCGGCCACGATGCCGGCGGTGAAAATCAGCAGCTTGTCTTTTTCTCTTGGGGTCAGATCCATGTTCGGGGTTCCAGTATCAGGTTTGCCAGATGCGCGGCGTGACGGCCTCGCGGTCCAGCAGAAGCGGGCGCACGCGGCGCCACGCGGTGAGCATGAGGCGGCGCGCGGTTTCGCTGTCGTCGCCCAGGTGGCGCGCCACCAGCACGCCCTTGGTGTGGGTGACGCCGAAAGCGTGGTCGCCGTCGGCGGCGACGTCGGCGCGGATTTGGGACAGCAATTCGGTCAGCACGGCGGCCGGCAGCGCCTTGCCGGCGGCGATCAAGGTGGCGCAGACGGTGTGGCCGTTCAGCGCCAGCGGACTGCCGAGGCGACCGCCGGCCATCGCGCCCTGCTCCCACCAGATCAATTTGCCGTCGCGGCGGATGCTGCTGCGCTGGGTGACGGTGCCGGTGTCGAACACCTCGCCGGAACCGCGGCGGCCCATGCACAGGATCTCGCAGCCGATGAAGGTGGCGCCGGCGGCCAGTTCCACGTGCTGTTCCAGCTCCACGTTAGCGGTATCAAAAAAGATCGTTTCCTGCGGCAGCCATTCGAGCGCGGCGCCCTCGTTCAGATGCAGATGGACGGCCTGGCGCGACACTTTGCCATTGGCCTTGTACCATTTGGCGGCGCCGGGCGTGGTGATGAAGGCGTGTGCGCGGTCGCCGACGCCGATGTCGATCGACAGCTGGTCGCCGCCGACCACGCCGCCGGGCGGATGGACCACGATGGCGTGGCACACCCTGGCGTCCTCGGGGTACAGCGCCTTCTGCACGCGCAGCGGGCCGTGGTGGATATTGTTAAACAGCCGCGTGGTGCCGGCATCGTCCGCGAATCCGAGGGTGAGGCTGGCCTGCCAGGCGCTGTGGCCAGCGCTGGCGGCGAGGTCGGACGGTGCGGTGCAATCGGGCATGACTTGGTGGTTTTATAAATAATGTCTGTCCTATGCAAGCTGTGTGCCAGCTGAAAGAGATTGTCAGGGTGAGCCGCAGAAATTTATCGCACCAAATTGGATCGATTGCACCAGTTCGGTGCAATCGATCGCGCAATCACAATTCTTGATTCCATCTCAACTATGCTTTGCGGGCCAAGGTCTTTGTGCGCGAGGCGTGCACCGCCATACTCCAAGCATCCAAATTTCAACAGGAGCACGACATGAAGGTATTCGTCACAGGCGCGGCGGGATTTATCGGCGGTTCGATCGCGGCGGGGCTGGTCAAGGCCGGCCATGAGGTCATCGGCTTGATACGCAAACCGGAGCAGATCGCGGAACTGGAAAAAATCGGCGTGGCCGGCGTGGTCGGCTCGCTCGACGACCGCGATCTGCTGATCGCCCAGGCGCGCGCGGCGGACGCCGTCATCAACGCCGCCAGCAGCGACAACCGTGCGGCGGTGGAAGCCATCATCGAGGGCCTGTCCGGCTCGGGCAAGGTGTTCCTGCACACCAGCGGCTCGAGCATCGTCGGCGATGCCTCGGGTGGCCTGGGCACCGACCGCGTATATTACGAGGACCAGCTGCCGGAGCCGACGCCGGACAAGGCGGCCCGCGTCGCCATCGACAACCTGGTGCTGGCCGCCGCCGGCAAGGGCGTGCGTTCGGCGGTGCTGTGCAATACGCTGATCTACGGCCATGGCGCGCTGCCGCGCGACAGCGTGCAGCTGCCTCGCTTGCTCAAGCAGGCGCGCAAGAGCGGCATCGTGCGCCATGTCGGGCCGGGGTTGAACGTCTGGTCGAACGTGCATATCGACGATGTGGTCGACCTGTATCTGCTGGCGTTGGAGAAGACCGAGGCCGGCGCGTTCTATTTCGTCGAGAGCGGCGAGGCGTCGTTCCGCGACATGACGGCGGCCATCGCCCGCGCGCTCGATCTGGGCGAGGCGCAGGATTGGCCGCTGGAGCAGGCCAAGGAGGAATGGGGGTATGAGATGGCGTCGTACGGGCTCGGGTCCAACAGCCGCGTGCGGGGCAAGCGCGCGCGCGGGCAGTTGGGTTGGAAGCCGCACCGGCCATCGGTGCTTGAGTGGATCGCCAACGATATGTTGAATCGCCCGGCGTGACACCACGCGGCGATCACACCACGCGCTGACATCTAAAACACATAGGGCGGATTAGCGCAGCGTAATCGGCCATGCATGTGCCGTCGACGACTCATGCACGGCCGATTACGGCGTTCCGCCTCTTAAAGCCTACCGGAAGGTAGGCTGCCCCTTCGATGGGCCCCCGGGCGGTTAGCGGGCCTCGCCCGCTCTTAAAGCCTACCGGAAGGTAGGCTGCCCCTTCGATGGGCCCCCGGGCGGTTAGCGGGCCTCGCCCGCTAATCCGCCCTACGTGATGTAGATTTATTGGATGTAGATTTATTGTTTTACCAGCTCGACCCGGCGATTCT
Source organism: Duganella sp. (assembly GCA_035565375.1). Lineage (GTDB taxonomy): Bacteria > Pseudomonadota > Gammaproteobacteria > Burkholderiales > Burkholderiaceae_D > Rugamonas. Next base: position 7,165 of record DATMSN010001066.1, read on the forward strand.
TTTCGCGGCCGGCGTCGGCGTCGTTCGAGGCCACCGGCGAGTACGATGCCACCCCTTTGGCGCTGAGCCGCTTGGCGTCGATCTTGTAGTCCGTCGCCAGCGCCTTGACCACCGCGTCGGCGCGTTTTTGCGACAGCTCGACGTTGTGCGCCAGCATGCCCTGGTTGTCGGTGTGGCCGACCACGTACACTTTCAGTTTCGGGTCCTGCTGCAGCAGCTTGGCCATTTCGCCCAGCGCGGCCTTCGATTCGGCTTTCACCTCGGCCTTGTCGGTGTCGAAGTAGACGCCGTACACCGCCACCTTGCCCTCGGCGGCGATGCCCTTGGCCATGTCGGCCGCGTTCAGGCTGGCCGAGACCTTGCCGCCCTCCATGGCCTTG
>DATMSN010001067.1:0-3494 GCA_035565375.1 Duganella sp.
TGGCGCCGGCGGCCAAGGCCAAGCCGGCCGCCGCCAAGGCGGCCGAACCGGTCTCGACGATGGCGGCGCCGGCCGCCAAGGCCAAAAAGCTCAGCTTCAAGGAACAGCGCGAGCTCGACGAGCTGCCCAAGCTGATCGCCGCGCTCGAGGACGAGCAGAGCGCGCTGGCGCTGCAGCTGTCGGACCCGGATTTCTACAAGAAACAGGCGGCCGAGGCCAAGCGGGTCAACGCCCGCGTCGAGCAGATCGAGATCGAATTGCTGGCCGCGCTCGAAAAGTGGGAGCAGATCGAGGCGCGCCAGCGCTGACCCCCGCGCCGCGAAAAAATGTTGCGGTGCGGTATAGACACCCAAGGTTGCTTCAAATATAATTTTACGGCGTCGGCGACCGCCGGCCGCCGTCAAAAATGTAATGTGTGGAAGTCTTGTTATCACGGTGATATGATTCAGCGTCGCCGTCGCGGCCAGGCTTGTTGCGCGTGCCGGACGAGGCTGTTTCACGGGGTTTTCCACGGTGCGCCGTCCCGGGCGTACACTCTCTAGGACTAAGAGCAAAAAAATGTTGAGATCGCATACAAGAACATCCCGGCTGTTTTCCCTGTCGACGCGGACGGCGCCGTGGGCCTGATGCGCGCGCCCGGCGCCGGGAAACTCATCGCGTTGCCGCTGATTATCAGCGGCCTGTTCACCGCCTCCGCGCGGGCCCAGATCAGCGACACGATCCAGCCGTATGTGTCGGTTGGCTACGCTTACGACGACAATTTGCTGCGCCGTGACAACACCAAAAATTCCGACGCGGCCCAGTCCGACACCTACACCACCTTGGTGGCCGGCGTCGGCCTGGAGCGTCCGATCGGACGCCAGGTGGTGACCGCGTCGGCGCGCGCCAGCAAGGTCGCGTTCAACAAGAATAGCGAACTCGACTATACAGGCAAGGACGCCGCCGCCGAATGGCAGTGGCAGCTGGGCAACCACCTGAGCGGCCACGCCGGCGCCAGCTACAGCGAGTCGCTGGCCTCGTTCGCCGATTTCGGCTCGTCGCAGCGCAACATCCGCACCGACACCAAGCGTTATGTCGACGGCAACTGGCGCTTCCATCCGTCGTGGCAGGTGCACGCCGGCTATGTCAACGAGCGCTTCGGCTTCGACCTGCCGGCGCAGACCTATAACAACCGCACCGAGAAGGCCGCCGAAACCGGCTTCGACTACATCGCCAGCAGCGGCAGCACCTTCGGCATGGTGGCGCGCAAGCTCAAGGGCGAGTATCCGAACCAGGGCGTCAACCCGGCCACCGGCGTGGCCATCGACAACGGCTACGACCAGGACGAGCTCAAGGTCAACATCAACTGGCTCGCCAGCGGCGTGACCCAGCTCACCTTCCTCGGCGGCTGGGTGCGGCGCACGCACGACACCGCCAAGCAGCGCGACGACAGCGGCGTCAACGGCCGCGTGATCGGCAACTGGTCGCCGCTGGGCCACACCCAGTTCAACGCCATGGTCTGGCGCGAGTTCGGCGCCGCCGAGGGCACGCTGGTCAACAGCGCGCTGAGCACCGGCGTCAGCGCCGGCGCGGCGTGGACCCCGACGGCCAAGCTGACCTACACCGGCAACCTCAAGTACGAGCGGCGCGAGTTCGAGCCGCTCGCCGGGGTCACCGGCCTGGGCGGCCTGACCGACAACGCCCGCACCGCCTCGGTCGGCGTCACCTACCAGGCGTGGCGCCAGGTCAGCCTGAACCTGAACGGCTTCACCAGCCGCCGCTCCGGCAGCGCCGCGGCGGCCACGTCGAGCTACCGCGCCAAGGGCCTCTCGTTTAACGCCACCGTAAAGTTTTAAGCGTCATGACGGTCAATGAGAGTCCCCTGATCACCTTTTTCGAGCGCGTGGTCGATCCCCTGGTCATCATGGGGATGTTGTACCTGTGTACGGTCGCGCTCGGCGCCAGTTTCACCGGGTACTCGCTGGTGCTGACGATCATCGCCTTCTTCGTCGCCTCGTCGGTCTACAAGTACATCGATCCGTACCGCAGCTGGCACACCGGCGGGCGCTGGGCCGCCGCGCGCGACCTGGTGCTCGGCTGGCTGCTGACGGTGGTGCTGCTCACCCTGATCGGCTACGCCAGCGGCATGGTGCCGCACTACGACCGCACCGTGGTCGTGGTGTGGATGGTGGCCACGCCGGTGGCCATGCTGCTGTGCCACCTGGCCGCGCACCGGCTCGGCGCCGACCCCCGCCGCGGGCAACTGAGCTCGGTGGTGATCGTCGGCGCCAACGACGTCAGCGTCAAGTTCGCCGCCACCATCGGCCGCCTGCCCAACCTGCTCATGAACGTGCACGGCTACTTCGACGACCGCGGCCCGGAGCGCCGCGTCGAGGGCGTGGCCCATCCGATGCTGGGCAAGATGTCCGACATCGCCGCCTACGTGCGCCAGCACCAGATCAAGATGATCTTCATCAGCCAGCCGATCTCGGCCCAGCCGCGCATCCGCCAGCTGCTCGACGAGCTCGAGGACACCACCGCGTCGGTCTACTTCCTGCCCGACATCTATGTGTTCGACCTGATGCAGGCGCGCTTCGGCAGCGTCGGCGGCATGCCGGTGATCGGCATCCGCGAGTCGCCGTTCACCGGCGTCAACAGCATCATCAAGCGCTGCAGCGACATCGTGCTGGCGCTGGCGATCCAGATCCTGTTGATCCCGGTGATGCTGGTGATCGCCGTGGCCATCAAGCTGACCTCGCCCGGACCGGTCATCTTCCCGCAGCGCCGCTACGGCCTCAACGGCGAGGAGATCATCGTCTACAAGTTCCGCTCGATGACGGTGACCGAGAACGGCGACAAGGTGGTGCAGGCGACCAAGGGCGACCAGCGGGTCACGCCGGTCGGCGGCTTCCTGCGCCGCAGCTCGCTCGACGAGCTGCCGCAGTTCCTCAACGTGCTGCAGGGGCGCATGAGCATCGTCGGGCCGCGTCCGCACGCGGTCGCGCACAACGAGCAGTACCGCAAGCTGATCAAGGGCTACATGCTGCGCCACAAGGTCAAGCCGGGCATCACCGGCTGGGCCCAGGTCAACGGCCTGCGCGGCGAGACCGAGACGCTCGACAAGATGGAGGCGCGCATCGAGTACGACCTCGACTACCTGCGCAACTGGTCGCTGTGGCTCGATTTGTGGATCATCGTGCGCACCGTGCTGGTGGTGGCCAAGCGCGAGAACGCGCATTGACGGGGAGGGCGCCGAATAGGAATGCTGCATTGCGATATTTGTGCCACAATCCGGGTTGAGGTTGCATTTAATGCATAGCCTTTATAATATTGACAATCGTTTACGCGGAACGCATACTCTGCCCCCACGCCGGCCGAGGGCCGCGCCGCCGCCACGAATGACCGAGGAAGACTATTTTGAACCATACACAATTTGACGGCCAACAAGACGGCGCCGCCTTGCGCTACCCCCTGCGCCACCCCCTGCGCCGCGCCGGCGGCGCCGCCCTGGCGCT
>DATMSN010001068.1:0-5098 GCA_035565375.1 Duganella sp.
ACGCGCGCAGGGGCGGCGGCGCGTTCAGGGCCGGTTGCCACTGCGTCTGCCGCAGGGATGCGCCACGGGTGGATAGCGGTGGCAAAAACGGCGCCCTCAACGGGCGGCCCCGATGCCGCAAAACGCCAGCACCGCGTCCAGATAGTCGGGGAATTCGGAAATGCCATGGTCGCTGCCGTCGATCACGTGCTGGCGCGCGCCCGCATAATGCTTGACCATGTCGCGATAGTCCAGCACTTCGTCGCCGGTGGCGGCGATCAGGAAGTAGCGCTCGGGGCGGGTGATCGGGTCGACCGCCAGCGCGCGCAGCTCGTCGATATATTCACGCTTGAACTCGAACGGCTCGTCGGAGTGGAATTGCGTTGTCACGCCGACATGCTTGTCCAGGTCTTGCAGCGGCACGATGGCCGGATTGAGCAGCACGGCGCGAGCGGGGCCGCCGGCGCGCTCGGCCAGCCAGGTGGCATAGTAGCCGCCCAGCGACGAGCCGACGATGCTCAACTCCGCCGCCGGGACGCCCTCTATTAACGAGAGCGCCAATTCCATCGCCAGTTTCGGCGACGCCGGCAGTTGCGGACAGACCAGCTGGTCCGACAACCCCAGCGCGGCCATGCGCTCGCTGATCACGCGCGCCTTCATCGACTGCGGCGACGAGCGGAATCCGTGCAGATAAAGAATCATCGGGCCAGCGCTTCCAGGATTTTGTCGTGCACGCCGCCGAAGCCGCCGTTGCTCATCACAATGATCTGGTCGCCCGGTTGGGCCGCCTTGACGATGGCCGCGACCAGCAGGTCGATGTCCTCGTAGGCACTGGCGATCTTGCCCAGCGGCGCGAGCGCGTCGCCCAGGCTCCAGCCCAGCGCCTGCCGGCTGCCGTAGCCGAACACCAGGTCGGCGTCGCCCAGGCTGCCCGGCAGCGCATCCTTCATCGCCCCCAGCTTCATCGTGTTCGAGCGCGGCTCGAGCACGGCCAGGATGCGGCCGCTGCTGCCGATCTTCTGGCGCAGGCCGCCGACGGTGGTGGCGATCGCGGTCGGATGATGGGCGAAGTCGTCGAACACGGTGATGTCGTTGACGGTGCCGCGCACTTCCATGCGGCGCTTGACGTTTTCGAACGTCGCCAGCGACCTGGCCGCCTGCGCGACCGGCACGCCGACGTGGCGGGCGGCGGCGATCGCGGCCAGCGCGTTGGCGCGGTTGTGCTTGCCGGTCAGGCTCCACTCGACCTTGCCGGCCGTTTCACCGCCGAAAATGACGTCGAAACTGCCGTCATCGTATTCCTTCATCGTCCAATCGCTGCCCTCGGCGCCGCCGAAGCTTTCCTTCTCGCTCCAGCAACCGCGCTTGAGCACGCGCTGCAGCGACGCCTCGTCGCCGTTGTGGATGACGCGGCCGATGCCGGGCACCGTCCGCACCAGATGATGGAATTGCGTCTCGATGGCGCCCAGGTCGGGGAAGATGTCGGCGTGATCGTATTCGAGGTTGTTGAGGATCGCGGTCTTGGCGTGATAGTGGACGAACTTGCTGCGCTTGTCGAAGAAGGCGGTGTCGTACTCGTCGGCCTCGATGACGAAGAAGATCGAATCCAGGTTGTTGTCACTACGCCCTTGCATCCGGGCCGAGACCCCGAAGTTCAGCGGCACGCCGCCGATCAGGAAGCCGGGCGCGTAGCCGGCGTCCTCCAGTATCCAGGTCAGCATGGCCGAGGTGGTGGTCTTGCCGTGCGTGCCGGCCACGGCCAGCACCCAGCGCTCCCTTAATATATGTTCGCCCATCCATTGCGGGCCGGACACGTACGGCAGGCCACGGTTGAGGATTTCCTCGATCAGGGGATTGCCGCGCGAAACCACGTTGCCGATCACGTACAGGTCGGGATTGAGCGCGGTCTGCTCCGGACCGAAGCCCTGTATCAGTTCTATGCCCTGGGCTTCCAGCTGGGTGCTCATCGGCGGATAGACATTGGCGTCGCAGCCGGTCACGCGGTGGCCCGCCTCTTTCGCCAGGACCGCCAGGCCGCCCATGAAGGTGCCGCAAATACCGAGAATATGAATATGCATAGTGTGTAACAGGATCGATCCGCGCAAGTGAATACGCGATTTTACCTGAGCCGCCGCCGATTTCCCGGTTCAAGGTATTATCTGGTCCATGACGCCGAATGTTATCGAAGAAGTCCTGCTGCTCCGCGCCGAGATCGCCGCGGCGGCCGCGCGCCTGATCGCCCAGGACGGCGCCGACTACAACACCGCCAAGCGCAAGGCCGCCAGGCAAATCCTCGGCGACACCCAGCCGCCGCCGAACCTGCTGCCGGACAACGCCCAGATCGAAGCGGAAGTGCGCATCTACCAGTCGCTGTTCCACGCGGACAGCCAGCCGGCCCGGCTGTTCCGGCTGCGCACCTTGGCGGTCGACATCATGGAAGGCCTGGCCGCGTTCCACCCGTTCCTGACCGGCGCCGTCCTGAACGGCACGGCCGGCCCGCACGACGACATCCATCTGCAGCTGTTCGCCGACAGCGCCAAGGAGGTGGAAATCTTCCTGCTGAACCGCAATTTGCAAATCGATATCTCGGAGACGCCGCATTTCAAGGGGCCGCGCCACGACGCGGTCGAGACGGTCAGCTTCATGTGGCACAAGGAAGGCGTGCATGCCGCCTTGTATGAGCTGGACGATTTGCGCGGCGCCATCAAAACCCGCGGCGACGGCAAGCCGGTGCGCGCCGACATCGCCGCCGTGCGCGCGCTGCTGGTTAACAGTACTCATGAGAGTACCCACGACAACACCAACGACAATCCCGATCATGAATAAAAAACATCTTGCCGCCTATGCCGGCGTCGCCCTCCTGTTCGCCGCGTCCGGCGCCTGGGTCGGTTTCAACAAACAAAACGCCGCCCCGGTCACCACCACCGCGCCGGCCGGCGTGACCGGTCCCGTCGGCGCCCTGTACGCGCAAACGCTGCCGGACGCCAAGGGCGCGCCGACCGTGCTGGCCCAATATAAAGGCAGGGCGATGCTGGTCAATTTCTGGGCCCCGTGGTGCGCGCCGTGCGTGCAGGAGATGCCCGAGCTGTCCGAGCTGGCCGCCGGAGAAGCGGGTAAGAAGCTGCAAGTTATCGGAATCGGCATCGATTCGCCATCCAATATCGCCGCTTTTAGCGACAAATACAAAATCACCTACCCGGTGCTGGTGGCCGGCATGAGCGGCACCGACCTGTCGCGGCAGTTCGGCAACACCGGCGGCGGCCTGCCGTACACGGTGCTCATCGGCGCCGACGGCCAAGTCAAAAAGACCTATCTGGGACGCCTGAAGTTCGACGAGCTGCGCAAGGACCTCGCCACGCTTTAACGGACGCCGGCACATGGCACGCGAGTTTTTTTCTCTTGCCAATGCCGGCAGTTGGCGGCAAAATGCGGAACTTTCGCGGAAAACGGTCTAGAACCATGGCAAAAAAACTTCTATTGCTCAACGGCCCCAACCTCAATTTACTGGGCACCCGGGAGCCGGAAGTCTACGGCGCCAGCACCTTGGCCGACGTCGAGCAGGCGGCCCAGGCCCAGGCCACGGCGGCCGGCGCCACGCTGTCTTGTTTTCAGAGCAACCACGAAGGGGCGCTGATCGACCGCATCCACGCCGCCAGAACCGAGCGCGTGGACGCCATCATCGTCAACCCGGGCGGCCTGACCCATACCAGCGTCGCGCTGCGCGACGCGCTGGCGGGGGTGGCCATTCCGTTTGTGGAAGTACATATTTCGAATATTTATCAGCGCGAGTCGTTTCGCCACCACTCATTCCTGAGCGCGATCGCGTTGGGCACGATCTGCGGACTGGGTATCGAAGGATATCGGTTTGCCATCGACTTCGTCCTTAAAAAGCGTTAATCTACGCGATCTGCGCGCAACTCATTACGAACTTAGCGCGGTTTTCGCCCACGAAGCGGCGCCGCTCACACTTACATAACAAGACATCCCAGGGGGTTACATGGATCTACGCAAGCTGAAGACCTTGATTGATTTGGTCGCGGAGTCGGACATCGCCGAGCTCGAAGTGACCGAAGGCGAAAGCAAAGTGCGCATCGTCAAATCGTCGGCCATGCCGCAAAACCAGATGGTGATGATGCAGCCGCAAGGCATGCAGCCGCAGTACCACGCCGCCCCCGCGCCGGCCGCCGCGCCCGCCGCAGCACCGGCCCCGGCCGTCGCAGCCGAGCCAACCGGCCACATCGTCAAATCGCCGATGGTCGGCACCTTCTACCGTTCGTCGGCGCCGGGTTCGGCCGCGTATGTCGAAGTGGGCGCCGTCGTCAAGGAAGGCGACACCCTGTGCATCATCGAAGCGATGAAGCTGCTCAATGAAATCGACGCCGACAAATCCGGCACGATCACCCAGATTCTGGTCGAGAACGGCCAACCGGTCGAATTCGGCCAACCGCTGTTTGTGATAGGCTAAGTTCGGTTCGCGCCCTCCCCTCCGGTGACGGGCGCGCCGGCTTTGTTCCGCATTCCCTCCTCTACCTGACGTTGCCGGATTTTCGGCGCTCACAGACATACGCGAACCTATCATGTTTGAAAAAATCCTCATTGCCAACCGTGGCGAAATCGCTCTCCGCATCCAGCGCGCCTGCCGCGAAATGGGCATCAAGACGGTCGTGGTCCACTCGGAAGCGGACAAAGACGCCAAATACGTGAAGCTGGCCGACGAATCGGTGTGTATCGGCCCGGCGCCCTCGTCGCTGAGCTATCTGAACATGCCGGCCATCATCAGCGCCGCCGAGGTGACGGACGCCGAAGCGATCCACCCCGGCTACGGCTTCCTGTCGGAGAACGCCGACTTCGCCGAACGCGTGGAGAAATCCGGCTTCGTCTTCATCGGCCCGCGCTCCGACTCGATCCGTTTGATGGGCGACAAGGTATCGGCCAAGCAAACCATGATCAAGGCCGGCGTGCCCTGCGTGCCCGGCTCCGACGGCGCGCTGCCGGACGATCCGAAGGCGATCGTGCAGATCGCCCGCAAGGTCGGCTATCCGGTCATCATCAAGGCGGCCGGCGGCGGCGGCGGTCGCGGCATGCGCATGGTGCACACCGAGGCGGCGTTGATCAACGC
>DATMSN010001069.1:0-1692 GCA_035565375.1 Duganella sp.
GGCGCGCGCGGACGCGATCGAACGGCGCTACCCGGACCGCTCCGAGCGTATCGCCTATCCGCCCGAGCCCGGCGGCAAAACCGGCCCGGTGAAAGTGACGCGCGTGGTCGACGACGGCGTCGGCTTGTGGGTGTCGATCGCGCGGCGCGCGGCCTTCCGGCTGGTCGACGGACTCTGGACCAGCCAAGCCGATCTGGGCCTGCCGCCGGGAACGTTCGTGGCAGAGGCGGGCGTGCTCAAGGGCTCGCTGTGGCTCGGCTACGACGACGGACTGATCGTATATTTCGATCATGGTCGCGTCACGCGCTACCGGCCGCCGCCGGAGCATGACGTCGGTCCCGTCACCCATCTGCACGTCGCCGGGAATGAGGTGGTGGCCGCCGGCATCGGTGGCATGGCGGTGCTGCGCGACGGCGCCTTCCATCGCCTCGTCGCCGACGATCCCGACGTGCTGGCCGGCGTCTCGGGCACCATTGTCGGCGTCAACGGCGACCGCTGGCTCAACGGTAAAAAGGGCGTGGTCCACGTCAAGGCGGCGGATTGGAAGGCGGCGACGGCCGCGCCTGGCGTGCCGGTGAAATACGTGCTTTACGGTGTGCTGGACGGTTATCCCGGCTTCGCCGACACCAACACGCGCCGCCCCACGGCCATCGCCGACGTCGACGGCCAGTTCTGGTTTGTCGGCGCGGCCGGCCTGGCGCGCTTGGACAGCACCAAAGCCTATCCGCCGCCGCACCCGCCGCGCGTGCTGGTCGAGACGCTGGTGGCCAGGGGCAAACGCTATCTGGATTTCTCGCGCACCGTCCGGCTCGACCCGGGCACGACCTCTTTCCGCATCGAGTTCACCGCCCTCAGCTATAGCATGCCGGAGATGGTGCGCTTCCGTTATCAACTGGAAGGCGTCGACGCCGGCTGGCAGGAGTCCGGCAGCCGCCGCGCGGTGTCGTACAACAATCTGGCGCCGGGCGACTACCGTTTCCGCGTCGCCGCCGTCAACGAGTTCGGTCAACCCAACGAGCACGACACGTCGATCACGCTGACCATCCTGCCGACCTTCACGCAAACGCCGCTGTTCTACGGCCTGTGCGCGCTGATGGCCGCCGGTGTTCTGTACTTGCTTTACCGGCTGTGGCTGCGGCAGGCGACGTTGCGCATCGCCGCACGCATGGCCGAACGCGAGCGCATCGCCCGCACGCTGCACGATACTTTCCTGCAAAGCGTGCAGGGACTGGTGCTGGGCTTCCAGAACGCGATGAGCGCCTTGCCGGGCGAGTCGTCGACCCGCGCGCGCCTCGAGCGCATGCTGCTGCTGGCCGAGCGCGTGATCGAGGAGGGCCGCGACGAGGTGCAGGACCTGCGCTCGAGCGCGATGAGCGACGGCGATCTCGAGCGCGGGCTGACGATCGTCGGCGAGGTGCTGCAGGAAAGCCACCACAGCGTCTTCAGCTTGCGCAGGGAGGGCGGCGCGGCGACGCTGACGGACGAGGTCGGCTGCGAGGCCTACAGCATCGGCCGCGAGGCGCTGATGAACGCCTTCCGGCACGCCGGCGCCAAATCGATCCAGGTCACGCTCAGTTATGGTGCCGACCAGTTTGTCATGCGGGTGGCGGACGATGGCAAGGGCATCGCCGCCGAGGTTCTGGCCAGCGGCCAGCGCGCCGGGCACTGGGGACTGCCCGGCATGCGGGAGCG
>DATMSN010001070.1:0-2771 GCA_035565375.1 Duganella sp.
GTAGTCCTGTAGCGTCATCGGCGCGGCCGCGCCGGCGGCGCCCACGTTGCCCGCGATGGCGGCGGCCTGCAGGCTTCTGCCCATTTTTTTCAACATGCGTCGCTCCGTGGTGGGAAGCCGTCATGCTACACCAAAAAAAACCGCCTCTCAGGGCGGTCGTGGCCAGAAAATGCGCTAGTGGCGGCGCTTGGCGGATTACGCTGCGCTAATCCGCCCTACGTGTTTTAACGAGCCCTTTGCCGGAACGACGCAATCATGCGCCCGTCGTGCCGTCGCTGGAAACTTGCGCCGGACTGGCGGCACGGGTCCATGATACCGTCGTGGACACACGTGCGCCCGACTGGCGGCACGGGTCCATGATACCGTCGTGGAGACACGGGCGGATTAGCCGGAACGGCGTAATCCGCCATGAGCCGTCAGCGGCTTACCATTTGTAGTTGGCCCGCACGTAGTAGTAGCCGCCGTTGATGCCGAACGGCGAGAACGACGGCAGCACCGTCACCGCCGCGTTGTCCAGCGCGGCGCGCTGGTCGGCCAGCAGCGCCGGATTGATGCCGTTCGGGTAGGTGTTGAACAGGTTGTTGGCGCCCACCGCCAGCGACCACGCCGGATTGACCTTGTACCCGACCTCCAGATCGGTGATCGCCTTGGCCTTGATCTCGTTCTTGTGATAGACCGCGCCGTCCTCGCTGCCGTAGTCGTTCGACTTGCCGTAGATCGCCTCGCGCAGGTTGATGGTCCAGTCGCCGACCTTCCACAGCGCACCCAGGTTCACGCGCAGTTTCGGCGAGGCCGTCTCCAGGTTCGAGATCGCGGTCTTGTCGAGCAGCGTTTGCGGCAGCAGCTGCGACGGCGCCTGGTTGATCTTGGTCACTTCAACCTTGTTGTAGTTGGCCGCGATCGACCAGTCCACGCGGCCGTAGGCGCCGTAGTTCTCGTTCAGCGTGGTGACCAGCTCCAGTCCCCGGCTGCGGGTGTTGACCGCGTTCGAGAAGATGTTGATGCCGGTCTGGCTGACGGTGCTGTCGAGCACATTGCCGTTGGCCAGGATCGCCGCCGTCACGGCCGGCGAGTTGATCGCGCCGCCGGAACCGTACAAGGCGCCGGAACCGACGATGCGGTCGCGGATCTTGATCTGGTAGACGTCGAGCGTGATATTGAGGTTGCTGGCCGGGTTGAGCACCATGCCCAGACTCAGGTTGGTGGACGCCTCCGGCTTGAGGCCGTCGACGCCGACCAGGCGCGCGCCCGGCGAATTGGGCGCCAGCTGCACGAAGGCGCTGGTGGGGCCGACGTTGGTGGCCGAGTAGTACGATTCGGCCAGGGTCGGCGCGCGGAAGCCGTTGCTGAAGGTGCCGCGCACCGCCGCCGCCGGCGTCAGGTCGTAGCGCGAGGTGAGCTTGCCGACCCTGGCGCTGCCGAAGTCGGAGAAGTGCTCGTAGCGCCCCGCCAGATCGACCGTCAGGTCCTTGATCGGATTGCCGGCGATGTCGATGTAGGCCGCCTTGTTGGTGCGGCGGTGGCTGCCGGCGTCGGTCAACGAGAAGCCCGGATAGGCCTGCGAGCCTTCCTTGTAGCGCGAGGCCGGGTCGCCGGCCTGGATCTCGTACTTGTCGATGCGGTGCTCGACGCCGCCGGCGATGGTGAGCGGCTTGCTCCAGCCGACATCGACCTCGCGGCTCGCCTCCAGGGAGGTGGTCAGCTGGCTGGCGATGAAGGCGCCGGCCTTGAACGTCGTCGGCGAGTAGCCGGTGTCGGCGAACAGCGAGGCGTTGGCCGAGTCCTCGACGCCGATCTCGGACTTGTCGCGGCCGTAGGTGGTGCTCAGGTCCAGGTTCCACTCGGCCAGCTTGCCCTTGACGCCGCCGGTCCAGGCGAAGTCCTTCTGGTTGATCTTCTCCTTCGGCGAGAAGCCCTGCGGGTAGATTTTCGGAATGCGGGTCGGCAGGCGGTAGTTCTCGTAGGCGCGCGCGACCTTCTCGCCGTAGGTGGCGATGCTGTAGATCTGCGCGTCCTTGGTGACGTCCCAGCCGAAGTTGGCGGCCAACACCTGCAGGTGGTACTGGGCGTCGCCCTGGATCTTGTTCAGGTACGGGTAGCCGGGGATCGAGCTCATGCCCGGCGTGGCGGCCATGTTGCCCGGATCGACGACGCGCGGGTCGATGCCGCCACGGTCGCTGTAGCCGTGGTACTTCGATTCGGCCGTCACGCTCAGGAAGGCGTCCTTGAACGGCTCGAAACCGACGTTGGCCGAGGCGCCGGCCGTCTTGCCGCCGCCGTCCCCGTAGCCGCCGCCGGTGGCCGAGGCGGTGCCGCCATGGTCATTCGACTTGAGGATGATGTTGATCACGCCCGCGATGGCGTCGGAGCCGTATTGGGCCGCCGCGCCATCCTGCAGCACCTCGATGTGGTCGATCGCCGACACCGGGATGAAGTTCAGGTCGGCCGCCGCGCCGCCCTGGTACGGGCCGCCCAGCACGGCCAGGTTGGCGGTGCCGTGGCGCCGTTTGCCGTTGATCAGCACCAGCGTGTTGTTCGGGCTCAGGCCGCGCAGGCGGGCCGACAGCGTCAGGTTGGCGGTGTCGCCGCCGAAGGCCTGGGCGGTGAACGACGGCAGGTTCTGGGCCAGCGCCTGGATCAGGTCCGGCTGGCCGGTGCGCATCAGCGAGGCCGAGTCGAGCACCTGGATCGGCGAGGCGCTGTTCTCGGCCTTCATGCCGCTCGAGCGGGTGCCGGTGACGATCACCGATCCGGCCGAGGCGGCGTCGCCC
>DATMSN010001071.1:0-1692 GCA_035565375.1 Duganella sp.
CCCGTGGCGGTGCCGGCGCCGCCGATCTCGCTGCCGGACTTCAGCGTCGTCGCCGCCCACAACGGCCCGGCCGTGGTCAACATCAACGTCACCGGCAGCGTCAAGACGTCGTACGACGGCAGCGGCCCGCCAGGCCGTGGCGACGCCTTCGGCGACGACCCGTTCATGGAATTCTTCCGCCGCTTCCAGGGCCAGCAACAGCCGCGCGGCCAGCGCGAGATGCCGACCCACGGCCTCGGCTCGGGCTTCATCATCAGCGCCGACGGCATCATCCTGACCAACGCCCACGTGGTGCGCGACGCCCGCGAGGTGACGGTCAAGCTGACCGACCGCCGCGAATTCCGCGCCAAGGTGCTCGGTTCCGATCCGAAGACCGACGTCGCCGTGCTCAAGATCGACGCCAAGAACCTGCCGGTGGTGCCGCTGGCCAAGACCGACAACCTCAAAGTGGGCGAATGGGTGCTGGCGATCGGCTCGCCTTACGGCCTCGACAACACCGTCACCGCCGGCGTCGTCAGCGCCAAGGGCCGCACCTTGCCGGACGACTCGTACGTGCCGTTCATCCAGACCGACGTCGCCGTCAACCCCGGCAACTCGGGCGGGCCGCTGTTCAACACCCGTGGCGAAGTGGTCGGCATCAACTCGCAGATCTACAGCCAGACCGGCGGCTACCAGGGCCTGTCGTTCGCGATCCCGATCGACGTCGCCACCAAGATCAAGGACCAGATCGTCTCCAAGGGCAAGGTCGAACACGCCAAGCTGGGCGTGACGGTGCAGGAGATCGACCAGAGCTTCGCCGATTCGTTCAACCTGGCCACGCCCGAGGGCGCGCTGGTGGCCAACGTCGAGCGCGGCGGTCCGGGCGACAAGGCCGGCCTGCGTCCGGGCGACGTGGTGCGCTCGGTGAACGGCCAGAAGATCGTCAGCTCGATCGACTTGCCGGCCATGGTCGGCCTGGCCGAGCCGGGCTCGAAGATCGCCATGGAGGTGTGGCGCCACGGCAAGCTCGTCTCGCTCACCGGCACCCTGGGCAACGCCAACGACAAGGTGGCCGCCAACGCCGCCGAGCGCGGCGAGCAGGGCACGGCCAAGCTCAAGCTGGGCTTGTCGCTGCGCCCGCTCGACCAGATGGAAAGGCGCCAGTCCGGCATCCCCGGCGGCCTGGTGATCGAGGACGCGGCCGGCGCGGCCGCCAACGCCGGCATCCAGCCGGGCGACGTGCTGCTGTCGGTCAACGGGCTGGCGGTCAACACCGTCGACCAGGTGCGCCAGGTGGTCGACAAGTCCGGCAAGTCGGTGGCGTTGCTGATCCAGCGCGGAGATGAGAGAATCTTCATCCCGGTGCGATTGGGGTAGGCCGGTCGACCGGCGGAAACGCGACTAAAACAGAAAGGAACACAATATGCGACTTCTGCTGGTGGAAGACGACACGATGATCGGCGAGGTGGTGCTCGACCTGCTGCGGGCCGAGCACTACGCGGTCGACTGGGTCAAGGACGGCGCCATGGCCGACACCGCGCTGCAAACCCAGACCTACGACCTGGTGCTGCTCGACCTGGGCCTGCCGCGCAAGGACGGCCTCGAGGTGCTGCGCTCGATGCGCGCGCGCAAGGAACTGACGCCCGTGCTGGTGGCCACGGCGCGCGACGCCAAGGAGCAGCGCATCGCCGGCCTCGACGCCGGCGCCGACGA
>DATMSN010001072.1:0-1744 GCA_035565375.1 Duganella sp.
CCCTGCCGTACGCCGACACCCCGGCCGACGCCGAAGACGACTGGCTGCGCCTGCGCAACGAGGCGGCGCTGACGCCGGAGGCCTTGGTGCGCCTGGCCGAGGCGGCGTACCAGCGCTACGGCTTCAACGACTTCAAGCTCAAGGGCGGCGTGTTCCGCGGCGAGCAGGAGATCGAGGCGGTGACCGCGCTGGCCGAACGCTTCCCGCAGGCCCGCATCACGCTCGACCCCAACGGCGGCTGGCTGCTCAAGGACGCGATCCGCCTGTGCCGCGACCAGCACGACGTGCTGGCCTACGCCGAGGACCCGTGCGGCGCCGAGAACGGCTACTCCGGCCGCGAAGTGATGGCCGAGTTCCGCCGCGCCACCGGCCTGCCGACCGCCACCAACATGATCGCCACCGACTGGCGCGAGCTGGGCCACGCGATCCAGCTGCAATCGGTCGACATCCCGCTGGCCGATCCGCATTTCTGGACCATGCACGGGTCGGTGCGGGTGGCGCAGATGTGCCACGAATGGGGCCTGACCTGGGGTTCGCACTCGAACAACCACTTCGACGTCTCGCTGGCGATGTTCACCCACGTGGCCGCCGCCGCGCCGGGCAAGATCACCGCCATCGACACCCACTGGATCTGGCAGGACGGCCAGCACCTGACGCGCGAGCCGTTGAAGATCGAAGGCGGCATGGTCAAGGTGCCGGCCAAGCCCGGCCTCGGCGTCGAGCTGGACATGGAGGCGGTCGAGGCCGCCCATCAGCTCTACCTCGGCATGGGCCTGGGCGCGCGCGACGACGGCGTGGCCATGCAGTACCTGATCCCGGGCTGGAAGTTCGACAACAAGCGGCCCTGCCTGGTGCGCTGACGCTAGACTAGCCCTTGCGCGCGCCGTGCACCATCTGGCGCGACTGTTTGCGCAGCAGCGCCTGTTCCCAGCGCTGCTTCTGTTCTTCCGTCTCCGGCACCAGCGCCGGCACCTCGACCGGCTTGCGGCCGGCGTCGACCGCCACCATCGTGAAATAGCAGCTGTTGGCGTGGCGCACCAGGCGCTGCTGGATGTTCTCGGTCACCACGCGGATGCCCACCTCCATCGACGTGCGCCCGGTGTAGTTGATCGACGCCAGGAACGTCACCAGCTCGCCCACGTGGATCGGTTGCAGGAACATCACCTGGTCGACCGACAAGGTCACCACGTAGCTGCCCGAATAACGGCTGGCGCAGGCGTAGGCGACGCTGTCCAGATACTTGAGGATGGTGCCGCCGTGCACGTTGCCGGAAAAGTTGGCCATGTCCGGCGTCATCAATACGGTCATGCTCAGTTCGTGGGCCGACCACGTCATTGGTTTTTCCATCGTTTACTCCCTGGTGGATGTATAAAAAAAATAGTTGTGTGCTTGCGTGGGGCGGATTAGCGTAGCGTAATCGGCCGTGGATGCGCCGTCGACGGTTCATCGATGGCCGATTACGGCGTTCCGCCTCTCAAGGCCTACCGGAAGGTAGGCCGCCCCTTCGATGGGCCCCCGGGCGGTTAGCGGGCCTTGCCCGCTAATCCGACCTACGTGGTTCAGATCGTCTCGTCAGGTACGTGGCATCGCCGGATCGAGCTGGCGCAACACCTGCTCGATATCGCCGACCAGCCCCGGTCCGGCATCGAGCACCAGCGCCAGCTGGCCCCACGCGCGCGTCGACGCGCCTTCCTTCAACGCCGTCTCCGCCAGCTGCGCCAGCGCGGCCATGCGCTCCGCCCCC
>DATMSN010001073.1:0-2547 GCA_035565375.1 Duganella sp.
GCTCCAGCGGCGACGCCTTCGCACCCGGCGCGGCGGCCGAGGCGCGCAGCGCCGTGCTCACCATCACCACCGTCCACCGCACCAAGCGCAAGGAATCGATGGCCGACATCGATGAAAAGATCCGCGCGCGCCTCGACGGCATCCCCGGCGCCCGCTTCAAGGTCGGCCCGCCGGACAACGGCGTCAAGTTGCAGCTGGTGCTGCGCAGCGACGACCCGGTCGCGCTGCAGGCCACGGCGCAGAAGGTCGAACGCGAAATGCGCACGCTCAAAGGCGTCGGCAACGTGCGCTCCAGCGCCTCGCTGGTGCGTCCCGAGATCATCGTCACGCCGGACTTCGCCAAGGCCGCCGACCTGGGCGTGACCGCCAACGCCATCGGCCAGACGGTGCGCGTGGCCACCGCCGGCGACTACGACACCGACCTGACCAAGATGAATCTGCCGGAACGCCAGGTACCCATCCGCGTCAAGCTGCCCGATTCGGTGCGGGCCGACCTCGACGCCATCGGCCGCCTGACGGTGCCCGGCAAAAACGGACCGGTGCTGCTGGCCACCGTCGCCACCATCACGATGGAGAGCGGCCCGGCGCAGATCAATCGCCTCAACCGCAGCCGCAACGTCACGTTCGAGGTGGAACTGGGCCGGCGCGCGCTGGGCGAAGTCGACGCCGAAGCGCGCGCGCTGCCGTCGCTGAAAAACCTGCCGCCGTCGGTCAAGATCGCGGAGCTGGGCGACACGCAGGAGATGGCCGCGCTGTTCGCCAGCTTCGGCCTGGCCATGCTGATCGGCGTGTTGTGCATCTACTGCGTGCTGGTGTTGCTGTTCAAGGACTTCATGCAGCCGGTGACGATCCTGGCGGCGTTGCCGCTGTCGATAGGTGGCGCCTTCGTGGCGCTGCTGATCACCCGCAGCGCGCTGTCGATGCCGTCGATGATCGGCCTGATCATGCTGATGGGGATCGTGACGAAGAACTCGATCCTGCTGGTCGATTATGCTATTCTGGCGCGCCAGGAAGGCATGAGCCGCTTCGACGCGCTGGTCGACGCCTGCCACAAGCGCAGCCGTCCGATTCTGATGACCACCATCGCCATGGGCGCGGGCATGATGCCGCTGGCGCTGGGCTGGGGCGCCGACCCGAGCTTCCGTTCGCCGATGGCGATCACGGTGATCGGCGGCCTGATCACGTCGACATTACTGAGCCTGCTGGTGGTGCCGGCCGTGTTCACCTACATCGACGACGCCGAGCATCTGCTGGGGCGCCTGATGCGCAAACTGCGCCGCCAGCCGACGCCGGCCCCGGCGCCCGGACAGGAACCGCCGCTGCGCAAGGTCGCCGGCGGACATTAACCGAGGAGACAGAGATGGAATATGAAATCAAGGAATTGCCTGCGGTCCGCGTAGCGTACCTGCGCTACAAGGGCCCGTTCGGCGCCGGTATCGTCGAGTTCTGGAAGGAGGTGTTCGCGCCATGGCAGAAAGCCTTCGGCTTGAACAACCGCGTCACGTACGGCGTGGCGCAGGACGACCCGAGCACGACGCCGGCCAACGAATGCCGCTACGACGCCTGCGTCGAAGTGGCGGCGGACTACCCGATCGCCGAGCCGGCCCGGGAAGCGACGCTACCGGCCGGGCGGTACGCGGTCGCGAAATTCGAGGGGACGGGCGACCAGATGCCGGCGGCATGGGGCGAGTTCTTCGGCCAGATCCACGCCGAGGGCATTTTCGCGCCGGGCCTGTGCATGGAGCGCTATGCGGCCGATTACGCGATGGATCCGGAGACGGGCGTGTTCTCCGCCGAAATCTGCATCCCCGTGAAGTAAGCAAACCAAGGAGACACGTAGGGCGGATTAGCGCAGCGTAATCGGCCATGCATGGTCCGTCGGCGGCTCATAAATGGCCGATTACGCCGTTCCGGCTAATCCGCCCTACGTGTCTCCAGGGTCTCTCCGCGTTGTGTCCAGCCGCCTCCCATGGCGCGATACAGGTCGACCGACGCCACCAGAATCCGCGTCCTCAACTGCAGCCGTCCCACATCGGCGCTGTACAGCGTGCGCTGCGCGTCCAACTCCTCCAGATACGAAGCATACCCATTGCGATACCTGTTGCGCGCGATGCGCAGCGTCTCCGCCGCCGTTGCCCTGCGCGCGTCGTTCTGCACCGCCTGCTCCTTCAACTGGTAAATCGCACCCAGGCTGTTATCGGTTTCCGAAAAAGCCGTGCGCACCGCGTTCTCGTAGGCGTAGGTGAGTTGATCGCGCTGCGCCGCCACGGAGTCGGTCTGGGACTGCACGCGGTCGCCCTCGAACACCGGCGCGGCGATGGCCCCGGTCAGCCGCCACAGCGCCGTCGGCGCATTCAGAAAATCATGCATCTTCAGACTCTGAATACCACCGACCGCGGTCAGCTTAAACGACGGCAGCAACTGATCGCGCGTGGCCTGCAAATTGGCGTTGACGGCGACCAGATTGTATTCCGCCCGCGCGATATCCGGCCGCCGCCGCAGCAGTTCCGACGGCAGCCCGGCCGGCACCGGCGGCGGCTCCAACAG
>DATMSN010001074.1:0-2865 GCA_035565375.1 Duganella sp.
GCCGCGGTCGCGCCCTCGCCCGCCGTGGCCGCCGACACGGACAGTGACAGGGCGGCGAGCGCGATCAGGGTGGCGCGGGCGAACGGTTGGTGCAATTTCATGGGGGGGAATGAAAGTAGGATAAGTTCGCGAGCATAGCACCTAGTTATCAAATCCGCCACATCCTGGTGTTGCCTGAAATGTAATGTTACATATCCGTGCGCTCGGCCGCGCGGATGTAGTCGACCAGCGCGGCGGTCTCGCGGTCCGGCGCCGGCGTCATCAGGCTGACGGCGATCATCGTCAGCAAGCCCACCGGCACGCCGAAGATGCCGGCCGAGATCGGCGCGATGTGGAACCACTGGCCGGCCGCGCTGCCGCCGAGGATGGGATTGGCGTGCAACATATAGTAGAGGCACACGGAGAAGCCGGCGATCATGCCGGCCACGGCGCCCTGGTGGTTGGCGCGCTTCCAGAACACGCCCAGCACCAGCGCCGGGAACAGCGCCGAGCCGGCCAGCGAGAACGCCGCGCCCACCAGCGAGATGATGTCGCCGGGCTTGGTCGAGGCGGCGTAGGCGGCGATGAAGGCCACCCCCAGCAGCAGCAGCTTGGAGATCGTCACGCGCTTTTGCGTCGAGGCGGTGCGGTCGACGATCTTGTAATAGATGTCGTGCGACAGCGCGTTGGAGATCGCCAGCAGCAGGCCGTCGGCGGTCGACAGCGCGGCCGCCAGCCCGCCGGCCGCCACCAGGCCGGAGACCACGTACGGCAGGCCGGCGATCTCCGGCGTGGCCAGCACCAGCACGTCGGCGTCGATGGTGATCTCGGCCAGCTGCACCACGCCGTCGTGGTTGACGTCGGTGATGCTGAACAGCGGATTGAGCTTGTCGACATTGCTCCAGTACGACACCCAGTTGGGCAGGTGGGCGAAGTCGCTGCCGACCAGCGCGCTGTAGATGTCGTACTTGACCAGCACCGCCAGCGCCGGGATGGTCAGGTAGATCAGCAGGATGAAGAACAGGGTCCAGAACACCGACACGCGCGTCTCGTGCACCGACGGCGTGGTGTACGAGCGCATCAGGATATGCGGCAGCGCGGCCGTGCCCAGCATCAGGCAGAACACCAGCGCCAGGAAGTTGTTGCGCTTGATGTTGGCGGTGGCGGCGTCGCCGGGGTAGGGCGTGGCGTGCGGCGTGATCGGTTCGGCGCGGACCAGGTTCTGGGCGCGCGCGTCCGACCACCTGTGCGCGGCCTCCTCGGCGTCCTTCGGATAGGCGATCAGCGCGCGTTCGGCGTTGCGGATCTCCAGCAGCGAGGCGTTGCGCAGCTTGACGTCGTCGAGCTCGCGCTGCATGTGCAGCCGTCCGGCCTCCCACGACGACGGCAGGGTGTTGATGCGCAACTGGTCGTCGTCGGCGCGCTGGCGGAAGATGGCGCGCACCTCGGCCTCCTTCGGATCGCTCTGCAACACCGCCTCGCGCGCGCTCAGTTGCGGCAGCAGCTTGCCGTAGGCCACCTGCGGGATCGGGTTGTCGCTGTGCTTGGCCGACAGCCACACCGCCGGCATCAGGAACGCCACCACGATGATGATGTATTGCGCCACCTGGGTCCAGGTGATGGCGCGCATGCCGCCGAGGAAGGAGCACACCAGGATGCTGGCCAGGCCGAGGAAGATGCCGACCGAGAAGTCGACGCCGGTGAAGCGCGAGGCGATCAGGCCCACCGCGTAGATCTGCGCCACCACGTAGGTGAACGAGACGATGATGGTGGCGACGACGGCGAGGATGCGCACCGCCCGTCCGCCACGGCTCTGGTCGCCGTCGGCGCCGCCGTAGCGCATGGCCAGGAAGTCGGGGATGGTGTACTGGCTGAACTTGCGCAGGTAGGGCGCGATCAGCAGCGCGACCAGGCAGTAGCCGCCGGTCCAGCCCATGATGTAGGCCAGGCCGTCGAAGCCGTGCAGGTACAGCCCGCCGGCCAGGCTGATGAAACTGGCGGCGGAGATCCAGTCGGCGGCGGTGGCCATGCCGTTGAACATGGCCGGCACGCGGCGCCCGGCGACGTAGTATTCGAGCACGTTGGAGGTGCGGCTGAGCACTCCGAGCGTGGCGTACAGCACGATGGTGGCGAACATGAACAGGTAGCCGATCCACACGCGCGGCATGCCTTCCTGTTCCAGCACCGCCAGCGAGATCAGAAAGCCGACGAAGCCGCCGGTGAACAACAGGTAGTAGCGGCTCAGGCGCCGGAAGAACGAGCGGTGCTCTTTCAAGGGCGCGACTCCTTTTGCGCGGACGGCCTGGCCGATGGCTTGGGCGGCGCGGCCGCCCGGTCGAGGCGGCGCATGCGCCAGGCGTAGAACCCCAGGATGGCCAGGTACACCAGCGAGGCGCCCTGCGCGGCCAGATAGAACGACAGCGGCCAGCCGAACACGCTCAGGCCGGTCAGCTCGCGGGCGAAGAAGGCGACGCAAAAGCCGGTGAGCAGCCATAGCAGCAGTAGCCAGCCGGTCATCCGGCGGGTCTTGCGCCAGTGTTGCCGGCGCGTCAATGGAGCCACTGCGGGCGCCGGGGTGGCGGTATCGATATCGTTATCCATAATGTGGCGGCTCGCTTTCCTCCTCGGCCGGCGGCGCCGGCGGCAGCGGGAAGCCGACCCGGAACAGGCAGCCGGGCAGCTTCGGTTGCAGCGAACGGGGATTGCTGAAGATGTCGACCTCGGCGCCGTGCTGCTGCGCGATCTCGCGCACGATCGCCAGGCCCAGCCCGCTGCCCTCGGCGGTGTGGCCGAGGATGCGGTAGAAGCGCTCGAACACCCGCTCGCGCTCGGCCGGCGGGATGCCCGGCCCGGTGTCCTCGACCTCCAGGTACCCCTGCCCGCCCT
>DATMSN010001075.1:0-1563 GCA_035565375.1 Duganella sp.
GTGCGCGCCAGCGCCGCAGCCACCGGACTGAATGACCTGCGGTGGTGAACGCACGCGCCGTGGCGCTGCAGCGCCTCCAGGTGCTCCGGCGTGCCGTAGCCCTTATGGCCGGCGAAGCCGTAATGCGGGAATTCGACGTGCAACTGCTCGCACAGCCGGTCCCGGTGGACCTTGGCCAGGATCGAGGCAGCGGAAATCGCCTTGACCCGCGCATCGCCCTTGACGATGGCCTCGGCCAGCACGTCCAGCATCGGCAGGCGATTGCCGTCGACCAGCACCTTGGCGGGCTTCAGGCGCAGACCCTCGACCGCGCGGCGCATGGCGAGCATGGTGGCCTGCAGGATGTTGTGGGTGTCGATTTCCTCGACCGTGGCCTGCGCCACCGAGCAGCACAGCGCCTTGGCCAGGATCTGGTCGTGCAGGCGTTCGCGCTGCAGGGCCGTGAGCGTCTTGGAGTCGGCCAGGCCACGGATCGGACGCTGGTCGTCCAGGATGACGGCCGCCGCCACGACCGGGCCGGCCAGCGGGCCGCGGGCCGCTGGCCGGCCCCGTCGTGGCGGCAGCCGTCATCCTGGACGACCAGCGCCCGATCCGCGGCCTGGCCGATTCCAAGACGCTCACGGCCCTGCAGCGCGAACGCCTGAACGACCAGATTCTTGCCAAGGCGCTGTGCTGCTCTGTGGCGCAGGCCACGGTCGAGGAGATCGACACCCACAACATCCTGCAGGCCACCATGCTCGCGATGCGCCGCGCGGTCGAGGGCCTGCGCCTGAAGCCCGCCAAGGTGCTGGTCGACGGCAACCGCCTGCCCACGCTGGACGTGCTGGCCGAGGCCATCGTCAAGGGCGATGCGCGGATCAAGGCGATCTCCGCCGCCTCGATCCTGGCCAAGGTCCACCGCGACCGGCTGTGCGAGCAACTGCACCTGGAGTTTCCGCACTACGGCTTTGCCGGCCACAAGGGCTACGGCACGCCGGAGCACCTGGAGGCGCTGCAGCGCCATGGCGCGTGCATTCATCACCGCAGGTCGTTCAGCCCGGTGGCCGCGGCGCTGGCGCGCACCGCCGATGGTGCGGCGGCGCTCGTGCTCGAGGCCTCGATGCAGGTTCCGGCCGAAATTCCGATGGCCGAGACCGTGCACCTCGACCTGCGCACCGCGCCCTGAGCCGAAGCATGACCAGTCCCGCCGGCGCGAACCACGTCACTTCGCGCGACAACCCCCTGCTCAAGGAGCTGCGCAAGTTGGCGCAGGACCCGGGCGCTTACCGCCGGCTGGGCCGGGTCTGGCTCGAAGGCGACCATCTCTGCCGGGCGGCGCTTGCACGCGGCATCCGGCCTGCAGTCGCCGTCTTTTCGGAGTCCTTCTGGCCGTCGGCACCCGTCGAGTGGGTGAGCGCTGCTATCAAAACGGTAGTAGTCGACGACGATCTGCTGCGGGCGGCCAGCGGCCTGGAGTCGCCTGCGCCGATGGGATTCGTGCTCGATCTGCCGGCGCGGCCGGCCTTGCTTCCCGATGCGCCCAGCGTGGTGCTCGACCGCCTGCAGGACGCCGGCAACGCCGGC
>DATMSN010001076.1:0-6086 GCA_035565375.1 Duganella sp.
TGTTCGAGCAAATTTTCCCACGGCACTTCTATACCCTCGCCGCAAATTACTTGAAGACCTTCTGGGTTGGAATGACCTGGTTAAAAATCCAGCGTTTGCCGACACTTGCGCAATGCGTGTCAGCGTAGCGCTTGTTCAATCAGGCGTAAAGCTGATTGGCGCTCGTATGAACGCTACGGGTGGGCTGCTCAAAGGTAAGGCCGTCGAACCCGGCCAGGCGAAGCTTTCGCATATTCTGCAGCGACTGTGGGGCAAACCTGAGACCTACACCTCGGAAACTGCCGCGCGCGATGGAATTGGCAAACGCAGTGGCGTGGTTTCTTTCTTTCGAATACACCCGGAGATGGTCGGCACTCAAGGCCATATCGATCTCGTGGAACCTCGCACCAACGGATTCTCAGAGTGCGCCACCCAATGCTACTTCCAATCTACCCAGATTTGGTTCTGGCCGCTGAAATAGTCCGTCCTAAACGCCAAAAACTGCTATGTTTCTCCAAAATGGCGATGCCTATGGCAATTGGCACATAGCGCTTCGGCATTTTCCACCGTGTCTTCCCCACCCGCCGAAAGCATAATTTTATGGTGAACCTCGAGGTAAGGTTCGCCGTTGCTTTTCCTCAGGAAAGGTCCCGGTTGGTGGCACCTGCTACATACGCCTTTTGCTTGCAACAGAACCTCTGCCACCACATCAGCATTGCGTTCATACACATACACGAGCCGAGCCACCTTAGGCGGCAATACCGGTGCGATAGCTAGCCGTTTCCTTCGTGTGTCAACATCCATTGCCGAGGAACGCTCGACGTCAACTAAAAACTGAGCTTCTATAGCTGTGACGCTGGTAACTCCGTCAGCTAGCAATAGTGCAAGCCGACTCTCCTGCTCAACCAGTATTTCGCGATTCCCACGTTGACTTACTTTTGCTGCCTCACGCCATCTAATATGAAGTCTAAGTGCATCTAATGCGCGCGACAATTCATCAGCATTTCCGTTGCCCCCGAAAGACTGCAGAAAGTACGTCATGTCCACGCGACTCAGGTGGCGCTTGAACAAACTTCCTTCACACAAATGCTGGTAAACCTCGATCACAATTTTCGCCGAGCCATCAGGAATATTTGCCGCTGAGCCAAGTTCTCGCCGTCCCGTCGAGGCGGACAAGCGCTTGTCATGGACATCACGAGCAATCCGAAGCGCAACTTCAAGCTGTAGTCTATTCACACATTTCTTTCTTATATAGTTTTACTCGTGGAACCGTTACGATCAACCGGATACACGCGCTGGCGTGCGGCTTGAACGCGAAGTTGCGCAAGTTTCGGCGCCGCCGCACCGCTTGGGATGAGCGCCTAATCCTAACTTTCATTTGCCGACATACAACGCTCCTTGAGATCAATTACGGTAAAGAATTCAAAGCTGCAAGATTTGCCATTCGGAAACATATTCTAAACGATTGCTACGTAAGGATAGTCACACAATGTCACGATCGAACGCTGAATTCGCGAAAGCGCGAGGTCGTCATATCGTGCCACTCCGGTAAGTCAGCATTCCTCATCGATCTCCAATTGGTGAAGTGCTGGTTACTCACAATGTGGTCGCCTTGCGAGCTCCCGGACGCAGGCGTATGCCGCCACAAATCCACCACCGATAATCTTGCAAAAAAGCAAATCATTAATCGATATCAAGTTCCTGTATCATTTGGCGGCGCCGCGATCCGGCGCAAGGGGCAGCCCCCCAATCACCGACACAGACAAACACAAAAATAAACGGAGCCCAATTTTGAGCCTTTTTAGAACGAAGAATCTGGATGACATGATCGCCAACGCCCGCAAGCCGGGCGGCCTGGCCAAGGTACTTGGTCCCTTCGACCTGATCCTGATGGGCATAGGCGCCATCGTCGGCACCGGCATCTTTGTGCTGACGGGGACCGGCGCCGTCACCGCCGGCCCGGCGCTGACGCTGTCGTTCATCGTCGCCGCCGTCGCCTGCGGCTTCGCCGCGCTGTGTTATGCCGAATTCGCCTCCACCGTGCCGGTCGCCGGCTCGATCTATACCTACACTTATGCAACCCTGGGCGAACTGGCCGCCTGGATGATCGGCTGGGACTTGCTGCTCGAATACGGCCTGGCGACATCGGCCGTCTCGGTCGGCTGGTCCGGCTACTTCCAGTCGCTGATCGCCGGTTTCGGCATCAAACTGCCTGCGGTGCTCACCGCCGCGCCCGGCGCCGTGCCCGGCGTGACCACCTGGATCAACCTGCCGGCGCTGTGCATCATGCTGGTCCTGACGGCCATGCTGAGCTGGGGCGTGCGCGAATCGGCGCGTCTGAACAACATCATGGTCGCCATCAAGGTCGGCGTGGTGCTGCTGTTCATCGCGGTCGGCTCGCGCCACGTGCAGCCGGCCAACTGGCAGCCGTTCCTGCCCTACGGCTACAACGGCATGCTGAGCGCGGCCGCGCTGGTGTTCTTCGCCTTCATCGGCTTCGACGCGGTGACGTCGGCCGCCGAGGAAGTCAAGCGTCCCGAGCGCGACCTGCCGATCGGCATCATCGGCTCGCTGGCGGCGTGCACCTTCCTGTACGTCATCGTGTCGGCCATCATGACCGGCATCGTGCCGTACCAGCAATTCCTCGGTGTCGACCATCCGGTCACGCTGGCGCTGCAGTACGCCGGTGAGAACTGGGTCGCCGCCTTCGTCGACCTCGGCGCCATCCTCGGCATGACCACGGTGATCCTGGTGATGGCCTATGGCCAGACGCGCGTGATCTACGCCATGTCGCGCGACGGCTTGTTGCCGAAGCGCCTGTCGACCGTGCACCCGCGCTTCCATACGCCGTTCTTCGCGACGTGGCTGGTGGGTATCGTGTTCGGCCTGATCGCCGCCGTGGTGCCGCTGAACATCCTGACCGAGCTGATCAACATCGGCACCCTGGCCGCGTTCAGCCTGGTGTCGATCGCCGTGGTAATCCTGCGCAAGAAGCGTCCCGACCTCAAGCGCGCGTTCCGCTGCCCGGGCGTGCCGGTGATTCCGGCGCTGGCGGTGATTTTCTGCGTCATGCTGATGACTTACCTGAGCTGGCACACCTGGGTGGCATTCGTCATCTGGATGGTGATTGGTCTGGTCATCTACTTCGGTTACGCCCGCAAGCACTCGGTGATGAACCACAGCGAGGGCCCAACCGAAACGACGTCACGCCCCTCGGAGACGTTCTAAACCATTCTAAAACACGTAGGGCGGATTAGCGCAGCGTAATCCGCCAGGCATGAGCCGCCGAAGACTCATGCATGGCCGATTACGGCGATCCGCCCCGCTGCCCGTCCTTAATTCACGGTCAATTTCCCCGTCCCCGCGTTGCTCAGCACCGAGGCTTTCACCGCTGTCGTGCCCAGCGGCGAGTAGCTGTACGGCACGGTCCAACCCACCGCGTTGCTGAAGCTACACGCCCCCGCCACATTCAACGCGCTGCCGTTCAACAACGAGCCGGTATCGACGATCGCCCCGGTCTTGCTGGACGACCCCGGATTCTTGACGATGTCCGGGCAGCTGCTGGCACCGGCGATCTCGAACGCGTTATTGGTCGAAATCACCTTCGCCAGATAGGCCACGCCGAGGCTGTACTGGTGCTTGTAGACCGGATGGCTGCGCGAACCCTCGAAGTAGTTGTTATAGACGTGCACCTTGCCAAAGCGCACACGCGGCGCCCGGTCGCTGACGTTCAGGTAGTGGTTGTTATTGAAGGTCACCGTCAAATGGCCATCGTCGGTGGTCCGGCTATCGGAAGAACCGACCAGGTTGTTCTTCTCGTGCAACTCGAACCGGTTGTTCGACACCGTCACATAGTCCGAGGCGTTCTTGACGTCGAGCGCGCCGTCGTGGCACTGCTTGAGCATCCCGTTCTCGATCGGCAACTGATCATCGGTCTTGGGGGCGTCGGTGAAGACGTTGTGATCGACCCAGACGTTGGTCGAGGCCAGGATGGTGACGCCGTCGTACTCCGAATTCCAGTTGCCGTTGGCGCCATCGTTCGGGTCCCACAGAGGATACTTGTCGCACGGCAGGCTGATGTTAAGGTTGCGCACGATGACGTTCTTTTTGCCGTTGATCACCAGGTTGGCGTTGACCAGCCTGGCGTCACTGCCGACGCCGATCAAGGTGGTATTGCTGCCCAGCTTGATCTGCAGCCGCGCGGCCTGGTCGTCCTTGCTGGTGTACGGGCCGCCGTTGTCCGACGAGGTCGGATCGATGGTGCCGTACAGTTTGATAATCTTCGGATTGTCGCCCTGCGCCTTGATTGCCGCCATCAACTGCGAGGCCGAGCTGACCTTGTAGATCGCCGTCGATGGCGCGGCCGCGCCGCCGGTGGTGCCGCCGTTTGTGCCGGCCCAACCCGATGCCGGCGCCGACTGGTAGGTGGCGTCGCCCGGGGTCGGCGTCGGAGTCGGAGTCGGAGTCGGCGTGGGTGTCGGGGTTGGGGTTGGCGTTGGAGTCGGCGTAGGCGTAGGCGTTGGTGTAGGCGTCGGCGTCGACGACAACGGCCCGAGCGCGCACTTGTCGGTCACGCCCGGATTGGGATCGGAGCCGAAGGTCGCGGTGGTGCAAGCGACGTCGCCGGACAGGGTTTTGATCACCCACTTGTCCTTGAGGCCGAAGGACACCTGGCGGCTGGTGGCGCCGGCCTTGCAAGTGCCGCCTTCATCGGCGCATTTCGAAAAACCGCTCGGCCAATCGACGGCGTGGGCGCTGGTTGAAAACAGCGCGGCAAGCGCCGCGCACATTACGGAATATTTTGGTGCCATGATTTTGTCTCCTAAGGGTTGGTTACGGGCCTTCAAACGGGCCACTTGAGGTGAACCGCTGCAACAGAACCGCGCCCGGGAGAGGATCTTGGCGCCACCGTGAATGCCTTGAACAGGCTGAAAGGAACGCCGCGCAGCCACGCGGCGTTCGGTTGCTTCACACCGTCATTAGTCGACGGTCAGTTTGCCGGTGCCCGCGTTGCTGAGCACGGACGCCTTCACCGCCGACGCAGCCATCGGCGAGACGGTGTAGGGCACGGTCCAGCCGACGGCGCTGCTCTCGCTGCACGAGCCGGCCAGGTTCAGCGGATTGCCGTTCACCAGCGAGCCGGTGTCGGTGATCGCGCCCGGTTTGCTGGACGATCCCGGATTCTTGACGATGTCCAGGCAGCTGCTCGCGCCGGAGATGTCGAACGCGTTGTTGCTCGAGATGATCTTGGCCTTGTAAGCCACGCCGATGCTGTACTGGTGCTTGTAGACCGAGGCGGTCTTGGAACCCTGGAAGTAGTTGTTGTAGATGTGCACCTTGCCGAAGCGCACACGGGGCGCGCGCTCGCCCACGTTCAGGTAATGGTTGTTGTTGAAGGTAACGGTCAGATGGCCGTCGTCGGTGGTCTTGTCGTCGCTCGATCCGATCAGGTTATTCTTCTCGTGCAACTCAAACCGGTTGTTCGACACCGTCACGAAGTCCGAGGCATTCTTGACGTCGAGCGCACCGTCATGGCACTGCTTGATCTTGCCGTTTTCGACCGGCAGCTTGTCGTCGGTCTTGGGCGCGTCGGTGAAGACGTTGTGATCAACCCATACATTGGTCGACGCCAGGATGGTGACGCCGTCGTATTCCGAATTCCAGTTACCGGCGCTGCCATCGTTCGGGTCCCACACGGGGAACAGGTCGCACGGCAGATTGATGTTGAGGTTGCGAATGATGACATTCTTCTTGCCGTTGATGACCAGGTTGGCGTTGACCAGTTTGGCGTCGCTGCCCGCGCCGATCAAGGTGGTATTGCTGCCCAGTTTGATTTGCAGGCGCGCGGCCTGGTCGTCCTTGCTGGTGAACGGGCCGCCGTTGTCCGACGCGGTCGGATCGATGGTGCCGTACAGTTTGATGATCTTCGGATTATCGCCCTGCGCCTTGAGCGCATCCACCAGTTGCCGGGCGGAGCTCACCTTGTAGATCGCGGTGGACGGCGCCGCCGCGCCGCCGGTGGTGCCGCCGTTGGTGCCGGCAAAGCCGGTTGTCGGCGCCTTGTCGAGGGTGGCGTCGGCGAAGGCGCTGGTTGAGAACAACGCCGC
>DATMSN010001077.1:0-2026 GCA_035565375.1 Duganella sp.
ACTTGGCGCCGTCCCGCGCGTGCGCGGCGAAGCCTGAGGCGAACAGGGCCATCGTGATGGGAATAACGAGGTGCTTGATGTGCATGGGCGAAGCTCCAGGGAGGACGTGAGGGCGATACCGGGGCATCCTGCGCCCGCCCGGGCGCGCTGTCAATGGCCCGACGGCCGCCGCGGCGCGCATCGCGGCGCTACGGAATTTCATTTGTCGTATTGGTGTTTTTTGGACTATCCGCATCGACTGCCTCTCCAGATAATAGGTTCACAAGCATGGCCGCGAATATCACGGACCGTGCAATAAAAACCAAGGGGAGACAATGCACACATCAAAGCAATCGGGAGCCCGAGGGTCCCGGGCCGTCCGTGCGGCCGGTTTGCCGGCGCCCGTCCTTCGATCGCCGGCATGGCGGCCGGCAGCCACTTCCATACCGACAACTTCCCCACCGGCGCCAACCACGGCGGCGGCTTGCCGGCGGCCCCCGGCGTTCAATTAATTCTCCCTAGTCGCCGGCTCGGCCGGTGGCGATTAACGTAAGCAAATGAATAAGAAAGGAATAATAATGAGGGGACCTTCCATGAGATTCCAGGTATCGGCCGCCGGCCTTGTCTGCGCCACGCTGCTGGCCGCCTGCGGTGGCGGCGGTGGTGGCAGCGGCGGCGGAGCGGTGCAGTCGATTTCCTTCCCGTTCCCGGGCGGTGAGACGATCGCCGTCCCGCCCGCCATTCAGACGGTCGCGCTGAAGGCGACGGCCAGTTCCGGCGGGCCCGTGACCTACGAATCGAATACGCCGACCACCTGCTCCGTCAGCGGCAGTACGCTGTCGCTGCTGAAGGTGGGCGAATGCGCGGTGACCGCCACCCAAGCCGGCTTCGAGGGCTACGCGCCAGCGTCGAACCGCCAGCTTTTCGTCATTCCGAAATCTCCGCAGGCGATCCAGTTCCGCAACCCGGGGGCGCAACCGCTCGATTCGACGCCGCTGACGCTGCTCGCCATCGCCAGCTCGGGCGGCGCCGTGGCCTTTACGTCCACCACGCCTTCGACGTGCACGGTCAGCGGCAACACGTTGACCAAGGTCGCCAACGGCATATGCTCCATCACCGCCCGGCAGGACGGTACCGACGTCTATGCGTCGGCGTTGGAGGTGGTCAAGAACATTCCGATCGGCACCGAAAAAGCGCCCGCGCTGACTTTCCTGTCCGGCTACAAGGATACGTCGAACACCAACGAGGGCGGGGCCGTCAACTACGGCTCCGGCAACAGCCTGGACGGCGGCTGGTGCGCCGGCGCGCCCTTGTGCGGGTGGGCTGTTTCCAGCGACGGTAGCAGCTTCTCGTATTTCTACAACATCCAGCTGGTGCCTCCGGCAAAGCTGGACTGGGTCTACTCGGGTATCAGCATGCTCGCTAGCGGCCTGAAGAGTCTGTCCGAGACCGGCCCGACGACAAGCGGCGTGCGCATCGATGCCCAGGCGGCGATGAAGTTCAATTTCACGCAGAACGCCGAATGGCTCGGCACCAGCGACAACGCGCTCAATGTCGACCTGGTGCTCGGCCACTACGCCGTCAAGGGCGACAAAGGGTGCAACGTGACGCTGCGGGCCGTGGTGAAGCCCACCACCGCGGAGGCCACGGACTACAGTCTCGGCCTCAGGGACAAGTTCACGGTCAGCGAATCGTGCGGCCTGGCCGGACTCGACCCTTGGAATGAGCTGCAAGACTTCCCGATCTCCAAAATCGGGTTCTCCCCATCCACCCCGAACAGCTCGGTGGGAACCACGTTGGCGGGCAAGCCGACGTACACGACCAAGTACACGCTGACCGGCCCCATCACCTTCCAATAACAGCGGACGGGCAATCCCGCCACCGCCCCGCGCGCTGGCGACCAAGGCACACAAGAGGATAAATATAATGAAGAGAGTTGAGACAATGACCAAGAGGAAGCCCTTCAAGATGACGGCGCTGGCGTTCGCGGCGGCGCAGGTGGCGCTACTGTCGGGCAACGCCGCGCTGGCGCAGACGACGCCGGAGC
>DATMSN010001078.1:0-1641 GCA_035565375.1 Duganella sp.
TCTGCGGCGCCAGGCTGCGCGCCGACAGCAGGCCATCGGCGCCGCTCGACAATCCCAGCACAAAGCGCTCGGCGATGTTGCGCAGTTCGCGCACGTTGCCCGGCCAGTCGTGCGCCATCAGCGACTGCATCAGCGGTCCCGGCACCGGCGGCGCCGGGCGCTTGTAGCGCGCCGCCGCGCCCAGCAGGAAATGCTCGAACAGCAGCGGAATGTCCTCGCGCCGCTCGCGCAGCGGCGGCAAATTGAGCACGATCAGGTTCAGGCGGTAGTATAAATCGCTGCGGAATTTCTGCTGGTCCGACAGCTCCTTCAAGTCGTCCTTGGCGGCGGCGATCACGCGCACGTCCACCGGTACCTGGCTGTTGGAGCCGAGCCGCTCGACATAACGCTCCTGCAGCACGCGCAGCATCTTCACCTGCAGCGACATCGGCAGGCTCTCGATCTCGTCGAGGAACAGCGAGCCGCCGTCGGCGTGTTCGATCTTGCCGACCTGCCGCTTGCCGGCGCCGGTGAAGGCGCCCGGTTCGTGGCCGAATACTTCGCTCTCGAAGATATTCTCCGGAATGGCGCCGCAATTGAGCGCGACGAAATGGCGCTTGTGGCGCCGGCTGTACTGGTGCAGGCAGCGCGCCACCATCTCCTTGCCGGTGCCGGTCTCGCCGTAGATCAGCACATCGGCCGGTTCGTCGGCCAGATCGAGGATCAGGCGGCGCAGGTCGCGCATCGGCGCCGAGTCGCCCAGCAAGGTGGCCTCGATGCCGACGCCATGCTCGATACGGTGGCGCAGCGCGGCCACCTCCAGCGTCAGGCGGCGCGTTTCGAGCGCGCGCTGCACCACCTCGGACAGCTGCTCCGACGAATACGGCTTGGCGATGAAATCGTAGGCGCCGTCGCGCATGGCGTTGACCGCCATCGTGATATCGCCATGGCCGGTCACCAGCACCACCGGCAGTTGCGCGTCGATGGCCTTCACCGCCGCCATCAGATCGATCCCGCTCATGCCGGGCAAACGCACGTCGGTCACCAACACGCCGGCAAAGCCCGGCGTGATCTTCGCCAGCGCCTGTTCGGCCGCGTGGAACGCCTCGACCTGGAACCCGGCCAGGTCGAGCGCCTGCACGCTGCCCGCGCGCACGGTGGCGTCGTCCTCGACCAACAGCACTTTCATCGCTTCATACATCTATAGTCTCCTGCTCCGCAAGCGGCAATTCAATGATAAATTTGGCTCCGCCGCTGACGCCGCCGCCGGCGCCGGCCTCCACCCGCAGCACGCCGCCGAACTCGCGCACGATCTGCTCGGAGATGGCCAGCCCCAGTCCGAGGCCCTGCCCTTGCGGCTTGGTGGTGAAAAACGGTTCGAACAAATGGGCGCGGATGTCTTCCGGGATGCCCGGGCCGCTGTCGGCCACGCCGATCATCACGCGCTCGTCGGTGCGTTCGACGGCCACCGTCAGCTCGCGCGTCTCGCTGTCGGCCATCGCGTCGAGCGCGTTGGTGAACAGGTTGACCAGCACCTGCTCCAGGCGGTTGCTGTCGCACAGCGCATGCACGTCCTGGCCGCGCATGGACATGCGGAAGTTGACGCGCTCGCGCTCGACCCGCCGCTCGACCAGGAACAGCGCGGCGATGATCGCCGCCGCC
>DATMSN010001079.1:0-4033 GCA_035565375.1 Duganella sp.
ACGGCGTTGTGCGCGCCGGCGACGGCGCTCGCGGCCGAACCGGCCATCACGGCCTGTATGAAATTGCGTCGTTCCATGGTGTCTCCGTTTTTATTTTTTCAGCAGCCGCACCATCTCGGAGGACGCCAGCAGATAGGCGCCCACTCCGAACGGCGTGGTCGAATTCTGGTCGACCACCTGGCCCGGCACCGCGCGGTCGCCGATCGGCTGGATGTAGCCGATCTTGCCGTCCGGTTGCAGGGCCACCTTGCTCAGGTAATGCCAGCCCTTGCGCACCGTCGGCAGGTATTCGTCGCGATCGAGCACGCCGTTGTTGATGCCCCACAGGTAGCCGTAGACGAAGAAGGCGGTGCCGCTGGTTTCCGGTCCCGGCGCGTGCTCGGGATCGAGCAGGCTGCGGGTCCAGTAGCCGTCGGCCGATTGCGCCTTCTTCAGCGCGCCCGCCATGCCCTGGAACTTGGCCAGGTAGTCGGCGCGGTGCGGATCGTCCTTCGGCAGGTCATTGAGCACCTTGGCCAGGCCGGCGAACACCCAGCCGTCGCCGCGCGACCAGAAGTCCTTCTTGCCGTTGACGCTTTTATGCTTCGGATAGACATAGCGCGCGTCGCGGTAGTACAGACCTTCCTCGCCGTCGTACATGATGCTGTTCGAATAGTCGAAGTACTCGTGCAGCTTGTCGAGGTATTTGCGGTCGCCCGTGATGCTATATAGCTTGGTCATCACCGGCATCACCATGTACAAGCCGTCGGACCACCACCAGTAATCCTTTTGCGTGGTGCTCATCTGGTATTCCATCACCTCGCGCGCGCGGGCGATCTTCTTCGGGTCCTTGACCTTGTCGAGCTGGTACAGATCGGCGTAGGTCTGGAAGCAGATCTGCCAGTCGCCGAACATCACGTGTTCGTCGGTCTCGCCGTACTGGTACTTCCATTTGGTCTTGTCGGTCGACTTCGCGCCCTGCCACTGGTTGTGGACGGCCCAGTCCTCGGAGTACTGGCGGTAGCGCGGATTGCCGGTGATCCGGTAGGCCTCCATATTGCCGGTGTGGTAGGCGGCGATGTCCCAGAACGCCCACTTTTGCGGCGCCTCGCGCTTCTGCCAGTAGTCGTTGACCTGGTTGATAATCGCGACCACCTCCTGTTCGGAGGTGTCGACCGCCGGCTGCGTGGTGCCGCAGCCGGCCAAACCCAGCGCGAGCGCGCCGGTTGCCAAGAGTCGTTTCATCATAGGTTGAAGCTTATCCCTTAGAGTTTTCCGCGGATGCCGAATTTGATGGTGCGGCCATCATACTTCGCATAGTCCATCCGTGTCTTCTTACCGCTGCCGTACTGGCCACTCGCGTCCTCGAAATAATCGTAGGCCAGCGTGTTGCTCAGGTTGAGCGCATCGATACGGAACTCCAGCTTCTCGCTGATCTTGTAGCTGATGTTGGCGTCCAGGTAGCCGCGGCCGGCGCGCCAGCGTATCAAGTCGTCGCCCAGGTTGCGCGGATTATCGCCGTGCAGCGACTTGCCCTTGTAGTTATAGGACATGCGCATCGCGATCGGGCCGTTCTCGAAATACAGCGTGGTGCTGTAGGCGTACTTCGGCACCGAGTTGACCTCGATCTCCTTGCCGGCGTTGGTGATCCACTTGGCGCTGTTGAACGGATCGATATGCGTGTAGCTGGCCAGCGCGCCCATGCCGTTGAATGGCGCCGGCAGGAAGCTGAACGCCTGCTGGTAGGCCAGCTCGTAGCCTTTGAGGGTCTGCTGGCCGGCGTTGGTGTAGCTGCGCAAGGTCATCGCCAGGTTCGGGTCCACATGTCCGCTGGCGTCCTGGAACAACGGGCCGAGCGCGGTGTCCGGCAGGCCCAGGGAGCCGAAGGTGACCACCTGCGTGTTGGCGACGGTGGCGTCGGTCAGCTCCTTCTTGAAGTAGGCCGCCGACAGCAGGCTGCCGGGCGAGAAGTACCATTCCAGGCTGGTGTCGAGGTTCTTCGATTGCTGCGGACGCAGGTTCGGATTGCCCGAGGTGGCGGTGTTGTCGAACTGGTTGGGGATCACGGTTTGCGCGGCGATCACGGACAGCGAGGCGCGCGTGATGGTCTTGCCCCACGAGGCGCGCCACATCAGGTTCTCGGTCAGGTCGAACGCGCCGCTGATGGCCGGCAGCACGTTGCTGTACGAGCCGTTCTCGTGATTGGGCGAATACACCAGGCTCGCGCCTTGCTGCTTGAAGTTGTCGATCTTGGTGTCGGTGCCGGAGAAGCGCACGCCGGCGTTGATGCGCAATTCGTGGTCGGCGACCTTGCCCTTGAAGTCGGACTGCACGAAGGCGGTCTTGACGTCTTCCTGCGCCGTGAAGCTTTGCGAAGGAGTGAATGCCGATTGCGGATTGTAGGTGTTCGGATCGAACTGCGAGTAGAAGTAGTTGCTGTCCCAGGTGCTCCACGAATGCGGCCAGCCGGCGCCGAAGTCCAGGTTATCGATCGGCAGGCTGCTGGTCATGCCGTTGCGCATGCCGGCGGCGCCGATGCTGTTCAACTTGGCCGTCGCCAGCGAGGTGCCGTTACGTTTGTTGACGCCCTTGGTGGTCGAGACGAACGTCAGGCCGGCTTTCAGGTGGCCGGTCCATTCGCCGGGCAGGTCGTAGTCCCAGTCGGCGACCACGCGCGCCTGCTTGCCCTTGTCGGTTTCCTTGGTCCAGCCGGTGCTGACGGCGAAACCGCTCCAGTTGTTTGGATCGGTGTAGCTGGTCGGCGACGAGATCGACGGGTAGACATGGTCGCTGCCGTAGTCGATGGTCGACTGCGCGCCGTAGATAAAGCCGGACAATTGGCCGGTCGCGCTGACGGCGGTGCTCTGGTTCAAACTGGCCTGGCTGGTCAGGGTCAGTTTGTCGCTGACCTTCCAGCTGCCGTTCAACGCGCCGTAACCGAATTCGGTTTCGTCCTTGGTGTAGCCGGCGCCGGCGTTGTAGGTGGTGTTGGCGAAGGTGCCGGTCAGCAGGTTGGTGGACGGGTCGATATGCACATCGACCGGAATCAGGCCGTTGTTGCCGTTCGCGCCGGCGGGCAGTGCGCGGTTGGTGGTCTTGGTGCTGCGTACCAGGATGCCGAACAGCGTCTCCTCGCGGGTGTTCTTCAGCTTCGAGTACATCGTATCGAAACTGAGGTTGACGGTCGGCGTCTTCCACTGCAGCGACGACACCAGGCCGTCGCGGGTGCGCTCGTTCTGCGAGCCGTAGAAGCGGTAGATACGCGGCAGCAGCGCCTTGTCGATCTGGTCGCGCGTGTAGCCGGACAGGTTGGCGCGCGGGTCGTCGTAGTCCAGCGTCAGCGCGAAATTGCCTTTCACGGGACTCTGGCTGCCGTTGAAGGAGCTGTTGTAGCCGCCCGTCGCCTCGAAGCCGGAGCGCGTGTTGACGCTGCCCGAGTGCGAGGCGCCGATCAGGAAGCCCAGCTTGTCCCAGGTGTTCGAGTACAGCACGAAGCCGTTCGGGTCGTTGTGCTTGGAGGCGGTGTTGTAGGTGTCGGTCAGGCCGTAGCGGATGGTGCGCTTCGGGTTGTCGAACGGGCGCGGAGTCTGCAGATCGACCACGCCACCGAGGCCGCCCTCGGTCAGCTCGGCCAGCGGCGATTTGTAGAAGTCGACGCGGCCGAACAGTTCGGACGCGAACACGTCGTAGTTGAAGCCGCGCGCCGCGCTGCCGATGGTGGACGTCGACGTGGTGTTGACCGGCGCGCCGTTCAAGGTGGTGACCGAGTAGTCGGTCGGCAGGCCCCGGATGGAAATGCGCTGGCCTTCGCCGGACGATTCGTCGCGGTTCAGGATCACGCCCGGCACGCGCTGCAGCGATTCGGCGACGTTCGCCTCCGGGAATTTGCCGATGTCCTCGGCGACGATGGAATCGCGCACGCCGATGGCCTGGGCCTTGAGATTGAGCGCCTTCTGGAGGCTGGAGCGGAAACCGGTGACGACCACCGTTTCGACTTTGTCCTGGGCCGCGGCGGGGGCGGCCGCGGTGGGCGTGGCGACGGCCGGTTCGCCGC
>DATMSN010001080.1:0-5164 GCA_035565375.1 Duganella sp.
TCGTCGGCGCCACGCGCTACGGCAACCTGTGGCTCAACGTCGGCCACGGCCCGCTCGGCTTCACGTTCGCCTGCGGCAGCGCCAAGCTGTTGACGGGGGCGCTGCGCGGGGACGCGCCACCGTTCGCGCTCCCCTGTTCCATGTAGGGCGGATTAGGCGGCACGCCGTAATCGGCCATCGATGAGCCGTCGACAACGCACGCATTGGCCGATTACGCTGCGCTAATCCGCCCTACGTGGAACCCGTATGTTCTCCGGGAACTCATCCCTGTCCTACACCGATACCGCACGCGCACCTATACCTCTACCGTCGCCGCGGCCGCATGATGTTCCTTGTTCCCGCGGCACGTATGACGGGACTTGTTCAACCCACTTGGAGACCATCATGAGCTACCTAGACCGCGACACCTACGGCATTTACACTGACCTCGACAACGACCTCGACGTCAACAGCGGCCCCGGCCCCCGCCTGATGGGCGCCGACACGCTTATCGGTGAGGACGTCTACAACCGCCAGGACGAAGACCTCGGCGACATCAAGGAAATCATGCTCGACATGCGCCAGGGCAAGGTCGCCTATGCCGTGCTGTCGTTCGGCGGCTGGCTGGGCATGGGCGACAAGCTGTTCGCCGTGCCTTGGGAGGCGCTGCATCTGGACACCGTCAACAAGCGCTTCCTGCTGGACGTGTCCAAAGACCACCTGAAGAACGCCCCGGGCTTCGACAAGGATAATTGGCCCGACATGGCCAGCGCCGAGTTCAGCACCCAGATCCACAACTTCTACGGCACCCAGCAAGGCGCCCCCGGCACCCGCACCGCCAGCGGCAGCGTGATGGGCACCGGCAGCAGCAGCCTGCAAAGCGATCCTGGCTACGGCAGCCAGACCGGTTCGGGCAGCGGCAACCTGTAATTGTGGGGTGGACAGCACGATTGCATTCTGTCCAACACAATTCCCAGCGCCAAGGTATGCTGCGCAGCGTGCCTTGGCGTTTTGCGTCTTTATCATCCACAGTGTATCTATCCCAATAGTGTAAACGCACCAATATCGGGCATTCTCTCTGGCACGCTTCTTGATAGAAGATAAAGGCACTCCACAGAGGAACGTTCGACATGGCAAAATTTTTCAACGAAATGACCGCTGACGGCCTGGCCCACCACGCCAGCGCCGAGGTACGTGAACACTATCGCGAGTTTTGCGGCTGGCTCCAGCGCCAGTCCGCCGAAACCATCGAGCGCAAGCGGGCCGAGGCCGACCTGACCTTCCGCCGGGTCGGCATCACCTTCGCCGTCTATGGCGACGACGCCGGCACCGAACGCCTGATCCCGTTCGACACCATTCCCCGCATCATCCCCGCCGCCGAGTGGAAAAAGATGGAGGCCGGCCTGATCCAGCGCGTCAAGGCGCTGAACATGTTCATCCATGACATCTATCACGACCAGAACATCATCAAGGCCGGCCTGATTCCCGCCGAGCAGATCTACAAGAACGCCCAGTACCGGCCCGAGATGCAAGGCATCAACGTGGCGTCGGACATCTACGCCCACATCGCCGGGGTCGACATCGTGCGCGCCGGCGCCGGCGAGTTTTATGTGCTCGAGGATAATCTGCGGGTGCCGTCCGGCGTGTCCTACATGCTGGAAGACCGCAAGATGATGATGCGGCTGTTCCCGGAACTATTCGCGCGCAACAAGATCGCGCCGGTCGACCATTATCCGGACCTGCTGCTCGATAACCTGCGCTCGGTCGCGCCGATGGGCATCAACGACCCGACGGTGGTGGTGATGACGCCCGGCATGTACAACTCGGCCTATTTCGAGCACGCCTTCCTGGCCCAGCAGATGGGCGTGGAGCTGGTCGAGGGCAAGGATTTGTTCGTCAGCGATAACACCGTGTTCATGCGCACCACGCGCGGCCCCAAGCGGGTCGACGTCATTTACCGGCGCCTGGACGACGATTTCCTCGATCCGCTGGCGTTCCGTCCGGATTCCTCGCTCGGCGTGCCGGGCCTGCTGTCGGTGTACCGCGCCGGCCGCGTGACCCTGGCCAACGCCATCGGCACCGGCGTGGCGGACGACAAGTCGATCTATCCGTTCGTGCCCGAGATGATCAAGTTCTACCTGTCCGAGGAACCGGTGCTCAACAACGTGCCGACCTACCAGTGCCGCAAGAAGGAGGACCTGGCCTATACGCTGGCCCATCTGGACGAGCTGGTGGTCAAGGAGGTGCACGGCGCCGGCGGCTACGGCATGCTGGTCGGGCCGGCCTCGACCAAGGCGCAGATCGAGGACTTCCGCCAGCGGCTGCTGGCCAAGCCGGACGGCTACATCGCCCAGCCGACCCTGGCGTTGTCGGCCTGCCCCACCTATGTCGAGAACGGCATCGCGCCGCGCCATATCGACCTGCGGCCGTTCGTGCTGTCGGGCAAGACCATCTCGATGGTGCCGGGCGGCCTGACCCGGGTGGCGCTGCAGGAGGGCTCGCTGGTGGTGAACTCGTCGCAAGGCGGCGGCACCAAGG
This sequence comes from Duganella sp., assembly GCA_035565375.1. GTDB lineage: Bacteria > Pseudomonadota > Gammaproteobacteria > Burkholderiales > Burkholderiaceae_D > Rugamonas. Next base: position 2,518 of record DATMSN010001080.1, read on the forward strand.
ACACCTGGATACTGGAACGTTAAGGAGACACTATGTTAAGCCGAACCGCCGATCACCTGTTCTGGATGGCGCGCTACACCGAGCGCGCCGAAAACACCGCCCGCATGCTCGATGTGAACGTGCAAACGTCGATGCTGCCGCAATCGGACGAGGACAACGCCCACGGCTGGCGGGCGATGCTCGGCATTTCCGAGCTGCAGGCCGCCTACGACGCCAAGCACAAGACGCTCGAGGCGCGCGAGGTCATCGATTTCATGGTGCGCGATCCCGACAATTCGTCGTCGATCGTGGCCTGCCTGACCGAGGCGCGCGAAAACGCCCGCGCCGTGCGCGGCACGCTGACCACCGAGGTGTGGGAAATCCAGAACCAGACCTGGCTCGACATGCAGAAGCGCCTCGACAGCGACCTGCTGGAGGACGATCCGAGCAAGTTCTTCGAATGGGTCAAGTTCCGCTCGCACCTGTCGCGCGGCGTCACCGTCGGCACCATGCTGCGCGACGAGGCCGTCCATTTCATCCGCCTGGGCACCTTCCTCGAGCGCGCCGACAACACCGCGCGCATCCTGGACGTCAAGTTCCACGGCGGCGGCGCCGAGGCCACCCGCAGCGAGGCGATGAGCCAGCACGATTTCTACTACTGGGGCGCACTGCTGCGCTCGGTGTCGGGTTTCGAGATCTACCGCAAGGTGTACCGCGACGTCATCACGCCGGCCCGCATCGCCGAGCTGCTGATGCTGCGCGGGGACATGCCGCGCTCGCTGCTGGCGTGCATGGACGAGGTGGTGCAGAACCTGGCCGAGGTGCGCAACGACGTGTCGGCCGACACCGAGCGCCTGGCCGGCAGGCTGCGCGCGGCGCTGCAGTTCAGCCACATCGACGACATCCTCGAGGCCGGGCTGCACGAGACGCTGACCCGCTTCCTGGCCGACATCAACCAACTGGGCGACCGCGTCAGCCGCGATTTCCTGGTGCCGCTGGCCGCTTGAGGGAGGCTTTGGCGATGCGTCTGACGATCCGGCATGAAACCCGCTACAGCTACACCACGCCGCTGGCCTACACCATCCAGCAGCTGCACCTGACCCCGCGCAAGGAGCCGCAGCAGCACGTGGCCACCTGGGGCATCGCCATGCCGGGCCACGTGCACGCCTACACGGACGCCTATGGCAACCTGTCGCACATGATGACGATGGCCGTGCCGCACGCGGGCTTGGCCATCGTCGCCGCCGGCGTCGTCGAGACCGAGGCGCCGCTCAAGGGCCGGGTGCCGAACGGCGACACGCTGTCGCCGCTGATTTTCACGGTGCCGACGCGGCTGACCGAGGCCACGCCCGGCATCCTGGAGCTGGCCGCCTCCTGCCTGCCGGACGGGCGCGCGCAGAGCAAGGACCTGCTCTCCCTTGCCGAGCACATCTTTGGTGCGGTACGGTACCAAAGCGGTGCGACCGCCGTCACCACCACCGCCAGCGACGCGCTGGCGCTGGGCGAAGGGGTGTGCCAGGACCATGCGCACCTGTTCCTGGCCTGCTGCCACGCGCACGGCATCCCGGCGCGCTACGTGTCCGGCTACATCGATCCCGAGGACAGCGACCACGCGGCCAGCCACGCCTGGGTCGACGCCTGGGCCGAGGACAAGGACTACGTCGGCTGGGTCAGCATCGACGTCACCCACGCCCGCCTGATGACCGACGCTTATTGCCGTCTGGCGATCGGACGCGACTACGACGCCGCCGCCCCGGTGCGCGGCGTGCGGCGCGGCGGCGGCCAGGAATCCATGCGGATCGACGTCAAAATTACCTCCAAGTAATTCCCGGGTGTAAAATAGTCGTACTTTTCTTCAATACTTTACGACGATGACTTATTGTGTGGGCATGCGCCTCGATGCCGGGCTGGTGTTTTTATCGGATTCGCGCACCAACGCCGGTGTGGACCAGGTCGGCACCTTCCGCAAAATGAGCGTGTTCGAGGTGCCGGGCGAGCGCATGATGGTGATGATGACCTCCGGCAACCTGTCGATATCGCAATCGATCCGCCAGCTGGTGTCCGAGCACGTCGACGCCGACGGCCGCAGCCTGTGGAACGCGCCGAACATGTACGAGGCCGCCCGCATCCTCGGCGACGCCGTGCGCCAGGTGCACGCGCGCGACGCCGGGTCGCTGGCCGGGTTCGGCATCGAATTCAACGTCAGCATCATTTTCGGCGGCCAGATCAAGGGCGAGCGCTGCCGCCTGTTCCAGATCTACTCGGCCGGCAATTTCATCGAGTCGCACGACGAGAACACCTATTTCCAGATCGGCGAGGCCAAGTACGGCAAGCCGATCATCGACCGCGTGGTGACGCCGGCCACCAGCCTGGACGACGCCGCCAAGTGCGCGCTCATTTCGATGGATTCGACGTTGCGCTCCAACGTCTCGGTCGGCCTGCCGCTCGATTTGCTGGTCTACGGGACGGACCGGCTGGCGGTGACGCATTTCGTCACCATCGACGAGCGCAACCAGTATTTCCAGATGATCCGCAACACCTGGGGCGACCAGCTCAAGCGCGTGTTCGAGGGGCTCGACAATCCGGTGTGGAACGCCGCGCCGGAGACCACCGGCAACGTGCTGCACTCGGCCAGCGGCGGCGGCAAGCCGGTGCGCGTCGCCGCGCC
>DATMSN010001081.1:0-6174 GCA_035565375.1 Duganella sp.
CGTGAGCATCGCCGAGGTCCGCGTCGGCAATATCGCCAACACCATCAACGCCTCCGGCATCGTCATCCCCATCCACGAGGCGCTGGTCGCCAGTCCGATCCAGACCCGCGTCGCCAAGGTCCAGGCCAAGCTGGGCCAGCAAGTGCAGGCCGGCGAGCTGCTGCTGGAACTGGACAACCGCACCGTGCTGCTGGCGATCGACGGCCTCAAGGAACAGCTGGCGCAACAGGAGAACCGCATCCTGGCGCTGACGCTGGAGATGGACCAGAAACGCAAAGAGCTCGTGAGCGCCATCGAGTTGCTGGAACTGGACTTGCAAGCCACGCGCGTCAAGCTGGGCCGCTACCAGACGCTGCGCAAGGCCGGCGGCGTCTCGGCCGAGGACCTGCTGACGGCCGAGCTCAACGTCAAACGCAACGAGATCCAGCTGCGGCAGAGGCACGAACAAATCGAGGACGGCAAGCGCGTCACGTCCAGCAACATCGAGGGCGCGCGCCTGCAAAAAAGCATCCTGCAAAAGCAATTGCAGGAGCAACAGCAACTGCTGGCCCAAACCCAAGTGCGCGCGCCGTTCGCCGGCATGCTGACCTTCCTGCTGGCCGACGAGGGCGCCAGCCTGGCCACCGGCCAGCTGGTCGCCAAGGTATCCGAGCTGAACAACTACAAGGTCGAGGCCTCGCTGTCCGACTTCCATGCGCGCGCGCTGAGCCCCGGCCAGCCGGTGCTGGTCGAGCAAGGCAACGTCAGGATCAACGGCGAAGTCCACACCATCCTGCCGGAAATCCAGAACGGCACCGTCAAGCTGCTGGTGACCTTGGCCGAACCGCACCACGCGATGCTGCGCAACAAGCTGCGTGTCGAGGTCAACATCGTCACCGAGCAAAAGAAGAACACCTTGCTCGCCGACAGCGGCCCGGCCTTCAACGGCCGTGGCCCGCAGGAGATCTTCGTCGTGCGCGACGGCGTGGCCCGCAAGACCACGCTCAACATCGGCGCCAGCGATGGCAAGAACGTCGAAATCCTGGCCGGCGCCCGCGCCGGCGACCGCCTGATCATTTCAGACACCCGCAACTACAAGGAACGCGACAGCATCCGTGTCAACTAAGCGTCCACTAATTTAGAGAGAGAAAGGCCCAACATGATTCGTCTGCAAAACGTCAGCAAAACCTACCAGACCGACAAGGTCGAAACCCTGGCCCTGAAAGATATCGACCTGCATGTCGAGAAATCGGAATTCGTCTGCATCATGGGTCCTAGCGGCTGCGGCAAGAGCACGCTGCTCAACCTGATCGGCCTGCTGGACCATCCCGGCGGCGGCGCCATCCACGTGGCCGGCACGCCGGTGGCCTCGTACAAGGACAAATATGTGGCCAAGCTGCGCAACCAGACCTTCGGCTTCATCTTCCAGAGCTTCCACCTGATCAACGACCTGCGCGTGATCGACAATGTCGAGCTGCCGCTGTTGTACCGCAATATCTCGACCAAGAAGCGCCAGCGGCTGGCGCGCGAGGCGCTGGAAAAAGTCGGCCTCGGGGCCCGCATGGACCACTATCCCAACCAGCTGTCCGGCGGCCAGCAGCAGCGCGTGGCGATCGCCCGCGCCATCGTCGGCCAGCCGCAGGTGTTGCTGGCCGACGAGCCGACCGGCAACCTCGACAGCAAGATGGGCCAGGAGGTGATGGACATCCTGCTGCAGCTGCACAGCGAGGGCACGACCATCGTCATGGTCACCCACAACGAGCAGGAGGCGAAGATGGCCGGCCGCATCGTGCGCGTGTTCGACGGCCAACTGGTCGCGTAAGGGGGCCGCATGTTCAGAAATTATCTGCTGACGGCGTGGAAGGTCTTCATGCGCCGCAAGCTGTTCACGGCGATCAACCTGCTGTGCATCGTGCTGACCCTGGTGGTGCTGATGGTGGTCACCGCGCTGCTGCAAAACACCTTCTACCCCACCGGCGTCGAGGGCAAGAGCGATCGCATGGTGCAAATGGTCATGATGCGGTCGAGCCATACCGACAAGCCCGGCATGCGCAACGGCACCCTGGGCTACAAGATCATCGATCAATACCTGAAGCCGATGCCGGGCGTTGAAGCCGTTTCGGCGTCGTATTTCCCGCAATCGGTGGCGGTCTACCAGGACGGCAGGGTCAGCGACGTGCAGCTGCGGCGCACCGACGCCGAGTACTGGCGCATACTCGACTTCCGCGTCGTCTCCGGTCGGGTCATCAACGCCGACGATGTCGAGCAGGGCCGCTTCGTCGCCGTGCTCAACCTGTCCACGGCGCGCAAGCTGTTCCCCGGCCAGCCCTATCTGAACCAGAAATTCCTGGTGGACGGCCAGACCTTCACCGTCATCGGCGTGGTCGAGGACGCCCTGCAAGTGAACGCCTATGCCGACGCCTGGGCGCCGATCACCACCTTTCCATCGACCGATTACAAGAACCAGGAATTCGGCGGCTTCATGGCGATGATCCTGGCGCGCAAGGCGGCCGACCTGCCGGCCGTCAAGCGTGATATCTTGCGCATCGCCAAGACGGTTCAATACAACGATCCAACCCGGTATAACGTGGCCCAGTTCTGGGGCGACTCCAAGCTGGAGCTGTTCGCCCGCACCATGACGAACAGCACCGCCGACGACGCCGGCGCGCCCAAATTCGTGGCGAGCATCGTGGCGCTGATGCTGCTGTTCATGGCGCTGCCGGCGCTCAATCTGATCAACCTCAACGTCGGCCGCATCATGGAGCGCAGCAGCGAGATCGGCGTGCGCAAGGCGTTCGGCGCCACCGGCCGCCAACTGGTGGCCCAGCTGGTGCTGGAAAACGTGTTGCTGTGCCTGATCGGCGGCGCCATCGGGCTGGCCTGCGCCGCCGGCGCGCTGTGGTGGCTCGAAGCCTCCGGCCTGATCCCCTATCTCAAGGTCGAGCTCAATCTGGCGGTGTTCGGCTACGGGCTGCTGCTCACACTGGCGTTCGGCGTGCTGTCGGGCGTCATCCCCGCCTGGAAAATGTCGCGCCTGGACCCGGTCCGCGCGCTGAAAGGAAATGCCTGATGCTGCACCATCTCCTCAAACTGATCTGGAAGCGCAAGTCGCGCAACATGATGCTGAGCCTGGAAATCCTGCTGGCTTTCATGGTGGTGTTCGCCGTCGCGGCGTTCGCCGTACGCAGCTACCAGTTGTACCGCATGCCGACCGGCTTCGCCTGGCATGACCAGTGGTCGGTGAGCATCCGCAACGCCCAGCCCATCCCCAACGATGCCGTCATCTACGACGCGCTCAAGCGCAGCCTGCTCGAGCTACCGGAGGTGGAAAAGGTCGCCTTCACCTCGTTCGGGCCGTACGAGATGTCGCGCTGGAACGGCTATTATTCGCTGCCGGACGGCAGCCGCCGCGTAGAGATCGACGGCATGGGCGTGAGCGACGACTTTTTTGACGCCATGCAGGTACCTCCGGCGCCGCAGGGCCGCTGGTTCTCCAAGGCCGACGACGCCGCCGACGCCGCGCCGACCGTCATCAACCGCCTGCTGGCCGACAAGCTGTTCCCCGGCATCCCGGCGGTCGGCCAGGTGTTCATCGACGCCGAGGGCAAGGGCACGCCGCAGCGCTACCGCGTCAGCGCGGTGATCGAAAACTTCCGCCCGCAGGGTGAATACATGGACCCGGTCTATTACATGCTGCCGCGCTTCATCCCCGGCGTCGGCAAGGAGCCGGCCATGACCATCGTGCTGCGGGTCAAGCCGGGCACGCCGCGCGCGTTCGAATCCCGCCTCAGCGCCCGTCTCAAGGGCGAGCACAACGACTGGTCGTACGTCATCAGCCCGCTGAGCGAGGCGCGCAAGTCGATGCTCCACCTGCAGATGCTGCCGCTGATGACCATGTCGGTGATCGCCGCCTTCCTGCTGGTGATGGTGGCGTTCGGCCTGTTCGGCGTGCTGTGGCAAAACACCACGCAGCGCATCCCGGAGATCGGGCTGCGCCGCGCGCTCGGCGCCGACGCCGGCCACATCTACCGGCAGATCATCGCCGAGCAAATGCTGCTGAGCACAGCCGCGATGGCGGTCGCGCTGGTGCTGCTGGTGCAGCTGCCGCTGACCGGCGTGTTCGACGATACCCTGAACTGGCCGGTGTTTTTGACGGCCACCGCGCTATCGGCCGGCGTGATCTATCTGCTATCCTTGCTCTGTTCGCTCTACCCGGGCTGGCGCGCCGCGCGCCTCAGTCCGACCCAGGCGCTGCATTATGAATAAGGTCGTTAGATGTTGATGGAACCATCCCGCAAGGCACGCATATTGATCGTCGATGACGACAGCGCGGTCCAGGTGTCGCTGGCGCTGCTGCTCAAGCAGTCCGGCTTCGACGCCGTGTGCCGCGACGACCCAAGCCAGGCGCTGGCCACATTGGCGCACCAGCCAGTCGATCTGGTGTTGCAGGACATGAACTTCTCGCTGCGAACCAGCGGCGAGGAAGGCTTGCAGCTGCTGGCCGACATCAAGCAGGCCCGCCCCGCCCTGCCGGTACTGCTGATGACGGCCTGGGGGTCGATCGCGCTGGCGGTGCGCGGCGTGCAGGCCGGCGCCGCCAACTTCTTCACCAAACCGTGGGACAACACGCAACTGATCGCGCTGATCCGCGCGACGCTGGAAACGGCGGCGCCGGCGTCCTCCGTGCCGCAGGCGGCCGCGTCGCGCCAGGCGCTCGACCAGCAATTCGATTTCAGCGGCATCGTCGGCGAACATCCGCGCCTGCTCAAGGTGCTGGCCACCATCGGCCAGGTGGCCGCGACCCGGGCGCCGGTGCTGATCCTGGGCGAAAGCGGCAGCGGCAAGGAACTGATCGCCGACGCCATCCACCGCAACAGCCCGCGCGCCGCGCGTCCCATCGTCAAGATCAACATGGGGGCGATCACGCCGTCGCTGTTCGAGAGCGAGATGTTCGGCCACGTGCGCGGCGCCTTCACCGACGCCAAGACCGACCGCAAAGGCCACGTGGCCAGCGCGCACGAGGGCACCCTGTTCCTCGACGAGATCGGCGAACTGAATCGTTCCGACCAGGTCAAGCTGCTGCGCGTGCTGCAGGACCAGACCTACCAGCCGGTCGGCGCCAGCCGCACCGAGCGCGCCGACATCCGCGTGGTGTCGGCCACCAACCGCGAGCTGGCGGAGCTGGTCGCCAACGGCGAGTTCCGCGAGGATTTGTTCTATCGCCTCAACCTGATCACGATAAGGCTGCCGCCGCTGCGCGAGCGCCGCAGCGATATCGCCTTGCTGGCGCGCCATATCATCGGCGAGGTGTCGGCCAGCTATGGCCTGGGGCCGGCGACGATCGCGCCGCAGGCGCTGGAGTGGCTCGGCGCGCAACCCTGGCCGGGCAATATCCGCCAGCTCAAGCAAACGCTGGAGCGCACCTTGCTGCTGGTCGGTCGCAGCGAGTTGCGGCAGGCCGATTTCATCGCCGCCGAACAGAACGAGAACGGCGGCATGCCCGGCGCATCGCGCGCCACCTTGCGGGTCGACGGCATGACCCTGGAACAGGTCGAGCGGCACATGATCGCGCACGCGCTCGACCAACACCAGGGCAATATCTCGCGCGTGGCCAAGGCGCTGGGCCTGAGCCGCACCGCGTTGTACCGCCGGCTGGAGCGCCATGGCCTGGGCGCCGCGCCGGACGGCGAGTTTCCCTCATGAGCTTGCGACACCGGCTGTACGCCTACCTGATCGCCGCGCACCTGCTGTTCCTTGGCTTGACGGTGCTGCTGCTGCGCGCCTCGCCGTGGCTGATGATCGGCCTCGAGGCGGCCCTGCTGCTGAGCTTTATGCTGGGCGTGCGCCTGCTACGGCGCGCGCTCGAGCCGCTCGGCTACACGCGCCACTTCCACGACCTGCTGCAAGACCAGCAATACGCGGCGCGCCTGCAACACAGCGCCGACCGCGAGCTCAACGAGCTGGTCGAGCTGTTCAACACCATGCTGGGCCGGCTCTACCAGGAGCGCCTGCAGATCGGCGAGCAGCAAGGCTTCCTCGACCGTCTGCTCGAGGCCACGCCCAGCGCGGTGATCGTGTTCGACTTCGACGGGCGCATCAGTCTGCTCAACGCCAGCGCGCAGGCGCTGCTGGGACTGGACGACGCCAAGGGCAAGCCGCTGCGGGCGTGGCTGGCCGGCGGCGACGCCACGGCGG
>DATMSN010001082.1:0-2018 GCA_035565375.1 Duganella sp.
GCCGGCGCTCAACCTGGCGCCGCCCGGCGCGTCGCTGGGCCGTCCTTTGCGCCATGTGTTGAGCAGCTCTTTCGCGTTCGGCGGCTCCAACGCGGTGCTGGTGCTGGGGAGGGTGGCATGACGGCGCCCGTGGTGATGCCCGACGTCAGATCGCTGGTGCCGCACTCCGGCGACATGGCGCTGCTCGAGCGCGTGGTCAGCGCGGACGAGGACAACCTGTGCGCGGAAGTGCGCATCCATGCCGGCAGCGTGCTGGCCACCGCCCAGGGCGTGGGCTCGTGGGTCGGCATCGAATACATGGCGCAGGCAATCGCCGCGCACGCCGGCTGGCTGGCGGGGCGGCGCGGCGACGCCGTCAAAGTCGGATTTTTGCTCGGCTCGCGCAAGTACGAGGCGAGCGTGCCGTATTTTGCGCTCGGTAGCGTGTTGCGGGTGCATGTGCACCGCGTGCTGCAGGCGGAAAACGGGCTCGGTGCGTTCGACTGCAGGATAGAGCCGGCCGACGCCACCGCCGGCGCGGCCAGTCTGGCCACGGCCACGGTGACTGTTTTCCAGCCCGACAATGTCAATCAATTTCTCAAAGATGGAAACGTAGCATGAATCAGAATAAGTCCATGAGCGTGCTGGTGACGGGATCCTCCCGCGGCATCGGCAAGGCGATCGCGCTGCGGCTGGCGCGCGACGGTTACGACATGGTGCTCCATTGTCGCAGCCAGCGCGCCGAGGCCGACGCGGTGGCGCGGGAGATCGCGGAGATGGGCCGCGCCGTGCGCGTGCTGCAGTTCGATATCGGCGACCGCGCCGCCACCGCCGCCGCGCTGGAGGCGGACATCGCCCAACACGGCTGCTATTACGGAGTGGTGTGCAACGCCGGCGTGGCCCGCGACAACGCCTTCCCGGCGATGTCGGGCGAGGACTGGGATATCGTCCTGCAAACGAACCTGGACGGCTTCTACAACGTCCTCAATCCGCTGGTGATGCCGCTGGTGCAGCGGCGCAAACCCGGCCGCATCGTCACGCTGGCGTCGGTGTCGGGCCTGATCGGCAACCGCGGCCAGGTCAACTACAGCGCCGCCAAGGCGGGCATCATCGGCGCCACCAAGGCGCTGGCGCTGGAACTGGCAAAGCGCGCCATCACCGTCAACTGCGTGGCGCCCGGCCTGATCGAGACCGACATGATCGGCGACGTGCCGATGGACGAAGCGCTCAAGATGATACCGGCGCGCCGCGTCGGCAAGCCGGAGGAGGTGGCGGCCGCCGTCAGCTTCCTGATCGGCGAGGAGGCCGGCTACATCACGCGCCAGGTCATCTCCGTCAACGGCGGGCTGGCATGAGCCGCCGCGTCGCCGTCACCGGCATGGCCGGCATCAGCCCGGTCGGCAATGACTGGGCCGCGATTCGCCAGCGCCTGGGGGAGTTCCGCAACGCCATCGTGCACATGGATGAGTGGTGCGATTACGAGGGCCTGAACACGCGCCTGGGCGCGCCGGCCGCGCCGTTCGAACTGACCGCGCGCTATAACCGCAAGGCCATTCGCAGCATGGGCCGCGTGGCGCTGATGGCCACGCGCGCCACCGAACTGGCGCTGGCCGACGCCGGCCTGCTCGATCATCCGCTGCTCAAGAGCGGCGACCTGGGTGTCTCGTTCGGCTCCTCGGCCGGCACGCCGAGCGCCATCGGCGACTTCGGCCGCATGATGGAGGAACGCACCACCAAGGGCATCAACGCCACCACCTACATCAAGATGATGTCGCACACGGCGCCGGTCAACATCGGCGTCTTCTTCGGCATCACCGGCCGGGTGATCACCACGTCGAGCGCCTGCACCTCCGGCAGCCAGGGCATCGGCTACGCCTACGAGGCCATTCGCGGCGGCAAGCAGCTGGCCATGGTGGCTGGCGGCGCCGAGGAGCTGTGCGCCACCGAGGCGGCGGTGTTCGACACGCTGTTCGCCACCAGCACCCGCAACGACGCCGGTCACACGACTCCGCGTCCGTTCGACGCCGGCCGCGACGGCC
>DATMSN010001083.1:0-5512 GCA_035565375.1 Duganella sp.
CGGCGGCGCCGTCGATCGGCCAAAGCCCGTAGCGGCGCGCCCGGCGCGCTGATTCAAGATCGGATTTTGTCGGACATCCCAAAAACGCAGGAGATTGATTCATGACCAAGCGTATGCTCATCATGGTAGGGTGCGTGATCCTACTGATCGCCGTACTGGCCTTTGGAAAATATCTGCAGATTCAAAAACTCATCGCCAGCTCGCCCAAGCCGGGCGCGCAGACGGTCACCGCGATCAAGGTGCCGGTGGTGGAATGGCAGCCGCAGCTCACCGCCGTCGGCACGCTGGTGCCGGTGCGCGGGGTCGACGTGACGACCGAAATCGCCGGCATGGTGCGCAAGGTGAATTTCAAGTCCGGCGACGAGGTCAAGGCGGGCCAGGTGCTGTTCGAAATGAACGCCGAATCGGACATCGCCCAGCTGCGCTCCCTGCAGGCGGCGGCCGACCTGGCGGCGACGGTGCTCAAGCGCGACAAGCTGCAGCTGGCGGCGCAGGCCATCAGCCAGGCGCAGGTCGACAACGACGAGGCGGACCTGAAGAGCCGCAAGGCGCTGGTGGCGCAGCAGCAGGCGCTGGTCGACAAGAAGACCATCCGCGCGCCGTTCGCCGGCAAGCTGGGGATCACCGCCGTTAATCCGGGCCAGTACCTGAACCCGGGCGACATCCTGGTCACCTTGCAAACCATCGACACCGTGTATGTCGACTTCTTCGTGCCGCAAAAGCAGATCGCCGGCCTGTCGATCGGCCAGAAGCTCAACCTGACCAGCGACGCCTGGCCGGGCGTGGCGTTCCCCGCCAAGGTGACGTCGATCAGCCCCAAGGTCGATGCCGCCACCCGCAACGTGCAGGTGCAGGCGACGGTGGCCAACCCCAAACGGCAGCTGTTGTCGGGCATGTTCGCCAACGTCAGCCTGGATCAGGGCGCGCTGAAAAAATACCTGACCTTGCCGCAGACGGCCATCACCTACAACCCGTATGGTTCGACCGTGTTCGTGCTGGCGCCGGCCAAGGCGCAGAACGGCAAGGAGCCGCCGAAGGATGACAAGGGTAATCCGCAACTGGTGGCGCAGGAGGTGTTCGTCACCACCGGGCCGACGCGCGGCGACCAGGTGGCCGTCCTCACCGGCATCAAGGAGGGCCAGACCGTGGTCACCAGCGGCCAGCTGAAACTGAAGAACGGCACGCCGGCCGTGATCAACAACACGGTGCAGCCGTCCAACAGCCCGAACCCGACGCCGCAAGAACAGTGAGGATGGCGCCATGAACTTTACCGACATCTTCATCAAACGCCCGGTGCTGGCGAGCGTCATCAGCCTGCTGATCGTGGTGCTGGGCCTGCGCTCGCTGTTCAGCCTTCCGATCAACCAGTACCCGAAAACGCAGAACGCCGTGGTCACCATTTCGACCACCTACTACGGCGCCGACGCCGCCACCGTGGCCGGCTTCATCACGCAGCCGTTGGAGGCGGCCATCGCGCAGGCGCAGGGCATCGATTACCTGTCCTCGTCGAGCAACAGCGGCGTGTCGACGATCACCGCGACCTTGCTGCTCAATTACGATTCCAACCGCGCGCTGACCGAGATCACCACGCAGGTCAACTCGGTGCGCAACCAGCTGCCGCAACAGGCGCAGCAACCGGTGCTGACGGTGCAGATGGGCCAGACCACGGACGCGATGTACATGGGCTTTTACAGCGACACGCTGCCGACCAACAACGTCACCGACTTCCTGGCGCGGGTGGTCAAACCCAAGCTCGATTCGATCCAGGGCGTGCAGACGGCCGAGCTGCTGGGCGCGCGCCAGTTCGCGCTGCGCGCCTGGCTCGACGCCGGCAAGATGGCGGCGCACGGCGTCACGGCGACGGAGGTCAGCGCGGCGCTGGCGTCCAACAACTACCTGGCCGGCCTGGGCTCGACCAAGGGCCAGATGGTCAGCGTGCCGCTCACCGCCGGCACCGACCTGCACACGGTGGAGGAGTTCAAGGCGCTGGCCGTCAAGCAGAGCGGCGGCGCCATCGTGCGGCTGGAGGACATCGCCAACGTCACGCTGGGGTCGGAGAACTATGACTTCAACGTCGCCTTCAGCGGCGTGCGCTCGGTGTTCATCGGCATCAAGGTGGCGCCCGATGCCAACATCCTGGAGGTCGCGACCCGGGTGCGCGAGGCCTTCCCGGCGATCAAGGAGCAGCTGCCCACGGGCCTGACCGGGGAGATCGTCTACGATTCGACGGAGTTCATCAACACCTCCATCCACGAGGTGGTCATGACCCTGGTCGAGGCGCTGCTGATCGTGACGGTGGTGATCTATCTGTTCCTGGGCAGCCTGCGCGCGGTGATCGTGCCGGTGATCGCCATGCCGCTGTCGCTGGTCGGCACCTTCTTCATGATGCTGGTGCTGGGCTATTCGATCAATCTATTGACCTTGCTGGCCATCGTGCTGGCGATCGGGCTGGTGGTCGACGACGCCATCATCGTGGTGGAAAACGTCGACCGCCACATGAAGGCCGGCATGAAGCCGTTCGACGCCGCCATCCTCGCCGCGCGCGAGCTGGGTAGCCCGATCCTGGCGATGACGGTGGTGCTGATCGCCGTGTACGTGCCGATCGGCTTCCAGGGCGGCCTGACGGGGGCGCTGTTCACCGAGTTCGCGTTCACGCTGGCCGGGGCGGTGGCGGTGTCGGGCATCGTCGCGCTGACGTTGTCGCCGATGATGTGCGCGTACGTGTTCGACCCCAAACAGGACCAGGGAAAATTCGTCAAGGCCATCGACCGCGTGTTCGAGAAGGTCCACAACGGCTACCTGCGGCTGCTCCATAGTTTGCTCAACACCTGGGCGGTGCTGATCGTGCTGGGCGTGATACTGAGCGCGCTGTTGGGCGTGATGTTCAAGATGTCGCAGTCCGAGCTGGCGCCGGAGGAGGACCAGGGCATCGTGCTGTCGCAGGTGGTGGGCGCGCCGACCGCCACCTCGGACCAGATGCAGGCCTACGCCAAGCAGATTTTCGATATCGCCAAGGCGCTGCCGGAGTACGACCAGATGTTCCAGATCACGGGCGTACCGACCACCAACGCCGGCATCGGCGGCGTGCTGTTCAAGCCGTGGGACAAGCGTAGCCGCTCGGCCGCCGAGATCCAGCGGGAGCTGCAGCAGAAGTGGGGCACCGTGGCCGGCGGCCGCGTGGCGGCGTTCCAGTTCCCGGCGCTGCCGGGCAGCTCCGGCCTGCCGGTGCAGTTTGTGATCACCACCACCGAGCCGTTCGAGAACCTCAACAATGTGGCGCACGCGGTGCTGGACAAGGCCAACAAGGACGGCAAGTTCTACTTCGCCGACGTCGACCTGAAGATCGATTCGCCGCAGGCCAAGGTGGAGGTCGACCGCGACAAGCTCAGTACCCTGGGCTTGACGCAGCAGGACTTCGGCAACGCCATGGCGGCGGCGCTGGGCGGCGGCTACGTCAACTACTTCTCGATCTCCGGCCGCTCGTACAAGGTGATACCGCAGGTGCGCCAGGTCGACCGCCTCAATCCGTCGGATGTGCTGAACTTTTACATCAAGACGCCCAGCGGCGGCATGATCCCGGCCAGCACCGTGGCCAGCATCAAGTACAGCGTGCAGCCGGAATCGGTGACGCGCTTCCAGCAGCTCAATTCGGCCACCATCTCCGGCGTCAGCGGGGCGTCGCAGGGGGAGATCCTCGAATACCTGCGCAACGCCGTGCGCGAGGTGGCGCCGTCCGGCTACACGATCGATTATTCCGGCTCGTCGCGCCAGTTCATGACCGAATCGGGCGGCTTCGTCATGACCATGGCCTTCGCCGTGATCATCGTGTTCCTGGCGCTGGCGGCGCAGTTCGAGAGCTTCCGCGATCCGATCGTGATCCTGTTCTCGGTGCCGATGGCGCTATTCGGCGCGATGACCTTCATCTTCCTCGGTTTCGCCTCGATCAATATTTATACGCAGGTCGGGCTGGTGACGCTGATGGGACTGATCTCCAAGCATGGTATCCTGATCGTCGAAGTGGCGAACCACTTGCGGGCGGCCGGAAAGAGCAAGCGCGAAGCGATCGAGGAAGCCTCCGCCACCCGCCTGCGGCCGATTTTAATGACGACGGCCGCCATGGTGTTCGGGGTGGTGCCGCTGGTGATCGCCTCCGGCGCCGGCGCGGCTGGCCGGCACGCGATGGGATTGGTGATTTTCACCGGGCTGTCGATCGGCACGCTGTTTACGCTGTTCGTGGTGCCGGCGATGTACATGCTGCTGGCGGGGGAGCACAAGGCCGAGGCGCCTGCGGGGGAACGTCCGGCGCCGTCGGCGCCGGCGCACGCGCCCGGATAATAAGAAACCGAGAGACGACTGCACACCTTTATGCCTGAATTAGAGAAAATGCTTGGCGGCCGGCTGGCCTGGTTGTCCGCCCGGCGCAAGCGAAGCAAGGAAGAAGTCATCCTCTTGTTGATGTGCTCATTGAGCATACCGAGCATCCTGCCGTTCGGCGTCTACCGGCTGCTGCAGGGGAGCTGGATCTCCGCCGTCGTGGATCTGGCGCTGGTGGCTGCGATGCTGGCGGTGATCTTCCATGTCCTGCGCACCGGCCGTTACAAGGCCGCCAGCCTGGGCGTGACGCTGTTTTATTCGGCCGGCATGCTGGCCACCATCCATCTGCGCGGCCTGTCGCTGGTGTACTGGGTCTATCCGACCATGATCGCCGCCTACTTCATGCTGCGGCCGGCCGTGGCGCTGGCGATCAACAGCGTGTCGATGCTGGTGCTGGTGGTGATCCTGCTGCGCGAACTCGAGTTGCTCAATCTGTTCACGGTGGTGGTGACGATCTCGCTGGTCAACCTGTTCGCCTATATCTTCTCGCATCGCACTGGATTGCAGAACCAGGAGCTGCACACGGAGGTCGAGCGCGACTTCCTGACCGGAGTCGGCAACCGCCGCGCGCTGGACCGCAAGCTCGACGCCTACGCCGTTGAACGCAGGCCGCATCTGGAATCGAGCCTGCTGCTGCTCGACTTGGACCATTTCAAGCAGGTCAACGACCTGCATGGACACGCGGCCGGCGACCAGGTGCTGATCCGCCTGTGCGAATTGATGCGGAACCACACGCGATCGTCGGACCAGATCTTCCGCTACGGCGGCGAGGAATTCGCCATCATCGCCACCGGCGCGGGGCTGAGCGCCGCCAGCCGCCTGGCCGAAGGCTTGCGCGCCGCCGTCGCCGCCGAACCGCTCATTGCCGGGCATCCGATCACCGTCTCGATCGGCGTGGCGGGCATGGAAAAATGCGGCAAACCGGCCGACTGGCTGATGCGCGCCGATAAAATGCTGTACGCCGCCAAGCAGGCCGGCCGCAACACCGTGAGGGTGGACAGCCTCGCGCCACCGGTGGAGAATACGGAACGGGTCTGAGCGCGGGAGGCGGCATGAGGCGGATGATGGCGGCGGGTCTGATGGTGGCGCTTGTGGTGGCCGCGCCGACGGGTGCGCAGCCGGAGCCGCCCATGCCGGC
>DATMSN010001084.1:0-5662 GCA_035565375.1 Duganella sp.
CCCGCGTTCCACGCGCTACTGCGCGCGCAATGCGACGCCCGCGCGCCGCTGTTCGCGCCGGCCGCCGAACGGGCGGCCTTGCTCGAGTTAGTGGATAATCTGCTGCATCAACGAATCGGCCCAACCAAGGAATAAACAAATGAGCAACGACGCTATCAAACTGACCTCCTTCTCCCACGGCGGCGGCTGCGGCTGCAAAATCGCGCCCGGCGTGCTGTCCGAGATCCTGAAGAATTCGTCCGGCTTCCCGGTGCCGAAGGAACTGATGGTCGGCATCGAGACGGCCGACGACGCCGCCGTCTACAAGCTCAATGACGAGCAGGCGCTGATCGCCACCACCGACTTCTTCATGCCGATCGTCGACGACCCGTTCGACTTCGGCCGCATCGCCGCCACCAACGCCATCTCCGACGTCTACGCGATGGGCGGCACGCCGATCATGGCCCTGGCGCTGGTGGGCATGCCGATCAACAAGCTACCGATCGAAACCATCGGCCAGATCATCAAGGGCGGCGAATCGATCTGCGCGGAGGCCGGCATTCCGATCGCCGGCGGCCACACCATCGACTCGGTCGAGCCGATCTACGGCCTGGTGGTGCTGGGCCTCGTGCACCCGTCCAAGGTCAAGCGCAACGCCGACGCCAAGGCCGGCGACGTGCTGGTGCTGGGCAAACCGCTGGGCGTGGGCGTGCTGTCGGCCGCGCTGAAGAAGGACAAGCTCGATGCCGCAGGCTACCAGGCCATGATCGCCAACACCACCAAGCTCAATAAGCCCGGCAAGGCGCTGTCGGAGATGGCCGGCGTGCACGCGCTGACCGACGTCACCGGTTTCGGCCTGCTGGGCCACCTGCTGGAGCTGGCGCGCGGCGCCAAGCTGGAGGCGCATCTGGAGATGGCCAAGATTCCGCTGCTGCCGGGCGTCGAGCAGCTGGCGCACGACGGCTACTTCACGGGCGCCTCGGGCCGCAACTGGGACGCGTACGGCAAGGACGTGCAGCTGGGCGCGGGCGTATCGCCGGCGCAGCACATGCTGCTGACCGATCCGCAAACCTCGGGCGGCCTGCTGGTCTCGTGCGACGCAGGCAGCGTCGACGAAGTGCTGGCGTTGTTCCACCGCGAAGGCTTCGGCGAAGCCGCCGTCATCGGCCGCATGGCCGAAGGCGAAGCGCGCGTGCGCGTCGAGTAACCAGTCGGCCGCACGGCCATCCGATGCGCGGCGCGGCCGATCCGCCCCGCGCTTTTTTCACGCCCGGAATTGATTTTCGATTTTTTCGAACATAAACCTGTATTTTTTCCGCTTTTATTTTCGCCTCCCGTCGCGGATACTTCATTCCAGCAGCGAGATACGCGAAACAAAACGCGAATCAGCCAATCGAAATCATTGAACATTACTTAGGAGCCCACCATGCCAACCGCCATCGCCAAACCAGGCAACACCCTGCTGAACCCGACCAACCACACCCTGATCATGATCGATCACCAGTCGCAGATGTCGTTCGCCACCAAGTCGATCGACCCGGTCCAACTGCGCAACAACGTCGCGCTGGTCGCCAAGGCCGCCAAGGGCTTCGCCGTGCCGACCATCCTGACCACGGTCGCCGAAAAATCATTCTCCGGCCCGATCTTCGACGAAATCAAATCGGTGTTCCCCGACGAAGTCGCGATCGACCGCACCACCATGAACACCTGGGAAGACCCGCGCATCGCCGACCGCGTCAACGCCATCGGCAAGGGCAAGATCGTGCTGGCCGGCCTGTGGACGTCGGTGTGCATCGTCGGCCCCGCGCTGTCGGCGCTCGACCAAGGTTTTGAAGTCTACGTCATCACCGACGCCAGCGGCGACGTCTCCGACGAAGCGCACGAACGCGCCGTCGAACGCATGGTGCAGCTGGGCGCCCGTCCGATGACCTCGCTGCAATACCTGCTCGAACTGCAGCGCGACTGGGCGCGCGGCGAGACCTACAACGAAACGGTGGCCACCTCGATCGCCCACGGCGGCGGCTATGGCCTGGGCCTGATCTACGCCAAGACGATGTTCAACGCCTCGGAAAGCCACTAATCCGGTCCGGGCCGGGCGCCAAACCCGGCCCGCCGAGTCAATCCTTCGCGGCGTCGCGCCCCAGCAGGATTTCCCGCACGGCCTTGTATTCTTCCAGCCGCGCGAAATCACGTTCGGTCGGATGCTGGATGCGCGTCAGGTCCATGTTTTCGGCGTTGTCGGCCAGCTTCACCTCGCGCGCGACCGCGTCGTCGGCGGCCCTGCGCGCCGCGTCGACGCGTGATTCGCCGGCCCGCTTGGTGAGCGCATCGACGGCGCCGATGACCTCCGGCGGAAATCCTTCCGCCGCCAGCTGTTGCAACGACACCGGCGTGTCCTCGACGACGTCGTGCAGCACGGCGGCCATACGCTCATGCTCGGAGGCCATCCTCAGCATGACCCGCAACGGATGCAGGATATACGCCTGTCCGGCCTTGTCGACCTGCCCCGCGTGGGCTTCCGCCGCAATCGCAATCGCCCGTTCCAATGTCGCCATGATCAATCCTTTAAAATAGAACGCCGATAGACTTCTTTGGCCCACAAGATAACGCATTGACGCATTCGCGTCGACCCGGTTCAATCAGCGCCCGGCGCCGGCACCGGCAGTTCGAGCATGGCTGGCCTGGTGATCCCCGCCAGCCAGTTGAACACTACCTCCACCCGCGGCGCGAGGTGCCGGCGGTGCGGAACGACCAGCGACACCTGCGTCGGCGGCGGGCGGAACGCCGGCAGCACCTCGACCAGCTCCCCGCTGTCGATCAGGCGCCGGTTGGTCGGCAGCGCCGCCTGCATGATACCCAAGCCGTTGACGCAGGCCGCCTGCATGAACACCGAACTGTTGACCGACAGCGCGCTGCGCATCGGCACCGCGCGTACCGCGCCATCGACTTCGCAGCGCAGCGCGGCGCCCTCGCTGCGCAGGTTGCCCGCGTAGTTGACGAGACGATGATGCGCCAGGTCGGCCAGTGACAACGGAGTGCCGTGCCGACGCAGATACGCCGGACTGGCCAGGTTACACATCGCCATCATCCCCAGCGGCCGCGCCACCAGATCCGAATCGGGCAGCGGGCCGATCCTGATCAGGGCATCGAAACCCTCCCGCACCATATCCACCCGGCGATCGTTGGTGCTGATCCCGAGGTCGAGCAGAGGATGGGCCGACAGCAGCGCCGGCAAGTGAGGCATCACCAGTTCCTGCGCGAACATGCAGGGCATGTCGATGCGCACCCTGCCGCGCATTTCGCCGGCGGCCGGCCGGAACATCCCCTGCAACTGCTCGGCCTCCGTCAGCAGCTCCTTGCAGCGTACCAGAAAGACCTCGCCGTCGGGCGTCAGCCGCACGCTGCGCGTGGTGCGTTGTAGTAGCCGCCCGCCCACTTCGGCCTCCAGCGCCCGCACCACGGTCGACACCCTGCCCTTCGCCATGTTGAGCTGTTCGGCGGCCTTGGTGAAGCTGGCCAGCTCGGCGACGCGGCAAAACACCCTCAACTCGATCAAGTCCATGGCATTGTTCTTTCAATAGAAACAGTCCATTCATTTTATCTCTATTTATCTCCAATAAACAGAACGGTAAAGTGGCCGCTCATTCACCTCTTTCAGGACCATCCCATGACTACCACTCAAAGCAACCGCATCGCCCTCGTCACCGGCGCCAGCCGTGGAATCGGCCGCAGCAACGCCCTGCAACTGGCCGCGCGCGGCGTCGACGTGATCATCACCTACCTGAACGGCGAAGCGCAGGCCGCCGCCGTCGTCAAGGAAATCGAAACCCTGGGCCGCCGCGCCGTGGCCTTGCGCCTCGATGTCGGCGCCGCCGGCACGTTCGCCGCTTTCGCCGACAGCGTGCGCGCGGCGCTGAAGGACACTTGGCAACGCGACCGCTTCGACTACCTGGTCAACAACGCGGGCGGCGGCGTGAACGCGGCGCTGGCCGACACCACCGAGCAGCAGTTCGACCTGATGATCGACACCCATTTGAAGGGCAGCTTCTTCCTGACCCAGAAGCTGCTGCCACTGATCGAGGATGGCGGCCGCATTCTCAACACCTCGTCGGGGCTGGCCCGGTTCACCATCCCCGGCTACGCCGCCTACGCCGCCGCCAAGGCCGGCGTCGAGATCCTGACGCGCTACATGGCCAAGGAGTTGGGGCCGCGCGGCATCAGCGTCAACGTCATCGCGCCCGGCGCCACGGAGACGGACTTCGGCGGCGGCGCGGTACGCGACGACGCCAACCTGAACGCGCAGCTGGCGTCCATGACCACACTGGGCCGCAACGCCGTCGCGGACGATATCGGCGGCGTCGTCGTCGCCCTGCTGACCGGCGACACGGGCTGGATCACCGGCCAGCGCATCGAGGCGTCCGGCGGCTTCCTGCTGTAAGCGGCACGATTCGCTCGATTCATGCAACGATCTTTCAATCGGAACGGTGTTTATTCGCGTAAAGCGAACAGATACAGTGGAGCCTCACTGTCGAAACAGTCTATCCATTGAAAGAAACGACCACCATGAGCGAATCGACCCTGCATTACATTTACGATCCGATGTGCGGCTGGTGCTACGGCGCCGCGCCGCTGGAGGTTTAAGCATGAGCACAAGCAATCTCGACATCGTCCGCGCCCACTACGACGCCTCGACCAAAGGCGACACCAAGGCGATGATGGCCGACGTCCGCCCGACGTGCGCTGGACCGAAATGGCGGGCTTTCCGTGCGCCGGCACCTGGGTGGGCCCGCAGGCGGTGCTCGACAACGTCTTCGGCGTACCGGGACGGGACGGGAAGGACTACCGCGTCGAACCCGGCAAAGTCATCGCCTTCGAGCAGTTCACCGACACCCTCTTGGTGCATCAAGCGATGACCTGAACGCGAGATGCTAAAATAGATGCGTTCCAACATCACGAGTGATTCAGGAGGGCGCCATGAGAACCACCGTCACCATTGACGACGAGCTTTACAACCGGGCTCTCGAAGTTGCGGACCCAGCCATGGACAAGGCGGATCTGTTTCGTGAAGCCGT
Organism: Duganella sp.; assembly: GCA_035565375.1. Classification (GTDB taxonomy): domain Bacteria; phylum Pseudomonadota; class Gammaproteobacteria; order Burkholderiales; family Burkholderiaceae_D; genus Rugamonas. The sequence continues at coordinate 5,052 of DATMSN010001084.1, forward strand.
CAAAACATTCGTGCGGGTCCAAGCCGCCAAGCGTTTGGCTGCCTTGGGCGGCAGTACCCCGGAGATTGTCGACGTGCCCCGCCGTCACGCCGGATCGACCTGATGAATGGCGTGCTCGTCGACACCTCGGTGTGGATAGACCATTTCCGAAACCGCAGTGCGGCGCTAGTGGTCCTGTTGAGTCAAGACTTGGCGTGCATGCATCCGATGGTCATCGGGGAGCTCGCCTGTGGTACGCCACCGGCACCCAGGACGCAAACCCTCCGCGACTTGGGGCTGCTACCGACGGTTCAGCATGCCAGCATACGCGAGACAATGGAGTTCATCGAACGCGAATCGTTGTATGGCTTGGGGTGCGGGCTGGTTGACCTGATTTTATTGACGTCCACATTACTCACCCCCGGCGCGAAGCTCTGGACGTTAGACCAACGCCTCGCCAAACTGGCCCATCGTTTTGGCGTAGCCCATCAATTCCCTTGACAGCCATGCGGGCGATCTCGTACATTAAGGCCTATGACCTCGCATCTGCACCTATCCGCTTTCCTGCTGCCGTCTGCTAGCCTATCGCTAGCGGCGCGCCTACTAGCACGCGCTTAATCCGCGTTCCAGCC
>DATMSN010001085.1:0-3214 GCA_035565375.1 Duganella sp.
CATCGCGCTGACCGCGTTCGCCCGCTCGGAGGACCGGGTGCGCGCGCTGTCGAGCGGTTTCCTGGCCCACATTTCCAAGCCGGTCGAGCCAAGCGAGCTCATCTCAAAAGTGGCGGCCATGGGCGCCGCGCACCGCCACGCGTGATATCCTCTGGTCAATAAGGTCCGGCGGCGATGTCGTGCGATAAACTCAAGTAACCAATATTGCCACACAGTACACATTTCCTCCTACTTTGAGACGCGGCCCTGTCCTACAAGCAATCCGCGCAAGGCTTGTTACACTACAAAAATTCGCGAAACAGGATACAATTGTTTCCACATGGAAATTAGTTACACTCGTGTGCGCCGCAGCACATGGGTTTGCTATATTATCGATTTATTATGGGCGTTTTCCCGGCCATTCCGGCCGTTTTCAAGACAGACAGAGACATATATGCCGAGCCGAGATGAAATTCTGCACGCCAAGATCCTGGTGGTGGATGACAGTGCCGACAACGTCGACCTGATGTTGGAGATCCTGCGCGACGCCGGCTATACCAATGTCGCGTCGACGATGCTGCCTGAACAGGTGTGCCCGATGCACCGGCAGCAGTGCTATGACCTGATCTTGCTCGACCTGCAAATGCCCGGCCTGAACGGCTTCCAGGTCATGAAGGGCCTGAAGGAAATCGAACAGGGCGGCTACCTGCCCGTGCTGGCCCTGACCGCCCAGCCCAGCTTCAAGATCGCCGCGCTCGAGGCCGGCGCGCGCGACTTCATCAGCAAACCGTTCGACCTGCTCGAGGTGCACAAGCGCATCCATAACATGCTCGAGGTGCGCCTGCTGTACAAGGAACTGGCGCAGTACAGCCGCCAGCAGCAGGAATTGGCGCTGCACGATCCGCTCACCGGCCTGCCCAACCGCCGCCTGCTCGAGGACCGCATCGCCACCGTGCTGCAACACGCGACGCGCCAGCAGAACAAGGCGGCCGTCATGTATCTGGACCTGGACGGCTTCAAGGCCATCAACGACACCCACGGCCACGCCACCGGCGACGACATCCTGAAAATGGTGGCGCAGCGCCTGGTCGGCTGCGCCCGCAAGGAAGACACCGTGGCCCGCGTCGGCGGCGACGAGTTCGTCATCGTCATGGGCAACATCGCGCACCTGGGCGACACCCAGGAGCCGGCCAGCAAGCTGATCGAGGCGGTCTCCGAACCGTACCTCATCAACGGCCTGACCTTGCAGCTGTCGACCAGCATCGGCATCGGCATCTTCCCGGACGACGCCGACGCGGTGGCGTCGGTGATCGCCATGGCCGACGCCGCGCTGTACGAGGCCAAGCGCTCCGGCAAGAACCGCAGCTGCACCGCGCAGACGCTGCGCAACCAGCCCACCCGACAACACATCAGGTCGCCGGCACCGGCTTGAAAGCCACGCGGGAAAAAAAAGGGCGGGTGATACACACCCGCCCTTCTTGTTTGTGCAGCCCACGCTTAATGCGCGACGGCTTTTTCCTTGCGGCCGCTCGGCGTGCCCTCGTCGACCTTGCCGGCATGCTGGTGGTCGGCTTTGGCGTTGACCAGGTCCGGGGAGACTTCGATGCGCGTGATGCCGGAATCGACCGACACCGGATCGCTGGCCGGGAACGTCATTTCCAGACCGCCGTCGAGCAGCGTTTCCTTGGCCTGCTCTTCCGGCGTGGCCTGCTCGTGCTCGGCCAAGGTGGCGATCGCCTGCGCCCATTTGAAGAAGTCCAGCTTGGCCAGGTCGCCCACGCTGTTGACGTCGAACGCCTGGGCCAGCGCCTTGGCGTCCTTGGGGCTGATGCCGCGCAGCGCGCTCACGGGGGCCTCGGCCAACGCCCGGAAGCTCAGCCCGGCATATTCCTTGTCGACGATGGTATCGATATTCATGATGTGTTCCTTTAGTTGGGGGTTACAACCGCACTGTGACAGCCGCGCCACGCCGGGTCTGTGCGGAATCAAACATTGGCGCCGTCGCGCCACCGCACCCGTTCGATTGCCGCTTGGGTTTTTGACATTCATATAGGCAATTGCTATGATCCCCACGTGCTTCTCTGGCTGCGTTCCCGCCGCGAAGATTTCGCAGTATCAGCATGAGCAGAGACCCCGTGCCTAAAACAGAAAAACCAAAGATACTGGTCGTCAACGACGATGCGAACAGCCTGTTTGCTCTGACCAGCTTGCTTGCCCAGTGGGCCGAGCAGGAATCCTACGAGGTGCTGGCGGCGCGCTCGGGACAGGAGGCGCTGCGGCAGGTGCTGATGCACGACTTCGCCGTCATCCTGCTCGACGTCAACATGCCCGGCATGGACGGCTTCGAGACGGCCGAGGCGATCCACCAGCGCGCGCGCTCGGCCGACATCCCGATCATCTTCGTGACCGCCTTCCTCGCCGACGAGCTCGACCGTCTGAAGGCCTACCAGCGCGGCGCCGTCGACTTCCTGTTCACGCCGGTGATCCCGCAAATCCTGTACGCCAAGATCTCCGTGTTCGTCGCGCTGGCGGTCAAGAACGAGGAATTGAAAAAGCAGGCGCGCCAGCTGAGCCAGCGCACCACCGAGCTGACCGCCACCAACAAGCGGCTGAGGCGCGAGATCGAGGACCGCCAGGTGGCCGAACGGCAGAACCACGCCAAGGACGAGTTCCTGGCGATGCTGGGCCACGAGCTGCGCAATCCGCTCAGCGCCATCAGCAGCGCCGCCTCGCTGATCGGCCTGCCCGGCGTGTCCACCGACGGCGTGCAGCGCGCCAAGAAAATCATCCAGCGCCAGAGCCAGCACCTGGGCCGCATCGTCGACGACCTGCTCGACCTGTCGCGCGCCATGTCGGGCAAGATCCTGCTCAACCGCGCCGCGCTGGACCTGTCGGCGCTGGTCGCGCACACGCTCGAAACCTTCCGCGCCACCGGCCGCAGCGGCGACTACGAATTGATCCAGGACCTCGACCCCGGCTGGGTCGACGGCGACGCCACGCGGCTCGAACAAATCGCCAGCAACCTGATCGACAACGCCCTCAAATACACGCCGCCGGGCGGGCGCATCGAGGTGCGCACCTGGACCGAGAACGACGACGTCGTGCTCAGCGTGCGCGACACCGGCGTCGGCATCTCGGCCGACCTGCTGCCGCACGTGTTCGACGTGTTCGTCCAGGGCTCGAGCACGCTGGACCGCGCCCAGGGCGGGCTGGGCATCGGCCTGTCGCTGGTGCG
>DATMSN010001086.1:0-1731 GCA_035565375.1 Duganella sp.
CGACCGGCCTGCGCTTCGCCGGCGGCGCCGAACATGGCGGCGACGTCAGCGTCGGCGCCACGTTCGACTACCGCAAGCAGTTCAAGTTCGCCCTGAACCTGGTGCACTTCTTCGGCGCCCAGGGCACCTTCATCAAGCCGAACGTGCCGCCGCAGCAGACCATTTTGCAATACCAGCAGACCAGCAAGGACCGCAGCTTCATCGCGTTCTCGCTGCAGAGCACATTCTAATATTCGCAGGAGACACAAATGACCACCAACACATTCCAGCGCGCCGCGCTCGCTTCTTTGATGCTCGGCCTGGCGCAGGCGGCGCCGGCGGCGGTGACGGCCGACGAGGCCGCCAAACTGAAGGCCGAATTGACGCCGATGGGCGCGGAAAAGGCCGGCAACAAGGCCGGCACCATTCCGGCGTGGGACGGCGGCGCCACCAAGGCGCCGGCCGGCTACAAGGACGGCGACCCGCGGCCCGATCCGTTCGCGGGCGAAAAGCCGCTGCTGTCGATCAACGCCAAGAACATGGACCAGCACGCCGATAAGCTGACCGAAGGCGTCAAGGCGCTGATGAAGAAGTACCCGACCTACCGCATCGACGTTTATCCGGCCCACCGCACGGCGGCGCTGCCGCAATGGGCCTACGACAACACGCTGAAGAACGCCACGCGCTGCAAGACCGCCGATGGCGGCAACTCGCTCGAAGGCTGCTACGGCGGCGTGCCGTTCCCGATCGCCAAGAGCGGCCACGAGATGATGTGGAATCACCTGCTGGCCTGGCGCGGCCAGGCCAGCTCGATGCTGTTCCGGCTGTTCGTCACCACCTCCGACGGCAAGTTGACGATGGCCTCGGACGGCATGAGCGAGGTGCAGTCGCCGTACTGGTTCAAGGATGGCTCGCTGGAGAGCTTCAAGGGCGACTACAACAACCTGATGCTGGTCACCTACGGGCCGCCGTTCAAGGCCGGCGAATCGATCCTGTTGCGCGACTCGGTCGATTCCGGCAAGGGCCGCCAGGCCTGGCAGTATCTGGTGGGCCAGCGCCGCACCCGCAAGGCGCCGACCCTGGGCTACGACACGCCCGACAGCGTCGCCTCCGGCGCGTTCTACTTCGACGAGGCGTTCGGCTTCTCCGGCAGCCTGGACCGCTACGACTACAAGATCATCGGCAAGAAGGAGCTATATGTGCCGTACAACAGCAACCGCACCTGGCTGGCCAAGCCGGCCGATCTGCTGGGGCCGCAGCACGTGAATCCGGACCATGTGCGCTGGGAGCTGCACCGCGTGTGGGAGGTCGAGGCCACCGTCGCGGCGGGCAAACGCCACGCGGTGCCCAAGCGCCGCTTCTACCTCGACGAGGATACCTACAACATGGTGCTGTCGGACATGTGGGACGGCCAGGGGCAGATCTGGCGCGTCGGCTACACCTTGCCGATGGCCATGCCGGACGTGCCGGGTTCGGTGGCGCAGACCTTCGGCCTGTACAACCTGCTGGCCAACACCTACGTGTTCGCCAATTTCCCCGGCGAGAAGGCCTACCAGTACAAGCAGGTGCCGCGCTGGAACGACAGCTACTTCACGCCGGAGAACCTGGCCGCCAAGGGCAGCCGCTAGCCGGCCGCGATCAGGGGAGCACGCATGAAAAATATTCTCAGGGAGCGCGTTGCCTTCGCCGTCGTCGGCGCGGTCGCCACCTTGCTGGCGGCGCCGGCGCGCGCCGAGCCGGACGTGCTGGAGC
>DATMSN010001087.1:0-2282 GCA_035565375.1 Duganella sp.
CCGGTGCTGACGGCGATCGCGGCCGGCGCGCTGATCTTCGCCGGCGCCGGCGCGGTGCTGTTCTACAACACGCACATCGTCAACTGTTACAAGTCGTCCTATCAAAAAGACGCCGACCGCGCCGACTACGAACGCAAGTACAAGCGCTACGCCGCGCTGCCGCAGCCGCGCATCACCGACGTCAAGCTCGACGTCGCCATCACGCCGGAGCGGCGCAGCCTCAAGGTCAAGGGCCGCTACGTGCTGCAGAACAAGACCACACAAGCGGTCAGCGACATCATCATCCAGCAGGACCCGAGCGCCACCGGCTACCAGGCGCGCTTCAGCCAGGCGGTGCGCGCCGGCCTGCGCGACGCCGACCTCGGCTTCCACACCTACAAGCTGGTCCAGCCGCTGGCGCCGGGCGCGCGCATGGCGGTCGAGTTCGAGGTCGATTTCGTACCGAAAGGCATCTTCGGCATGGGCCAGGACACGCCGGTGGTCTACAACGGCACCTTCTTCAACAACAGCGTGCTGCCGCACATCGGCTACCAGCAGGACAACGAATTGAGCGACGCGCGCGATCGCCGCAAGCACCACCTGGCCGCGCGCGAACGCATGCTGCCGCGCGACGACGCCGGCGGCCTGGCCAACAACTTCAGCGGCAACGACGCCGACTGGATCGGCTTCGACGCCACCGTCAGCACCAGCGCCGACCAGATCGCCATCGCCCCGGGCACGCTGGTCAAGGACTGGAGCAGCAAGGGGCGGCACTACTACCACTACAAGATGGACCAGCCGATCCTGAACTTCTACGCCTTCCAGTCGGCGCGCTACCTGGTCAAGCGCGACTGGTGGCAGGATGTCGGCATCGAGATCTACTACCATCCGGGCCACGAATACAACCTCGAGCGCATGGACAAGGGCATCAAGGAATCGCTCGACTACTACACGCGCAACTTCGGGCCGTACCAGCACAAGCTGGTGCGCGTCGTCGAATTCCCGCGCTACGCCACGTTCGCGCAATCGTATCCGAACACGATCCCGTATGCGGAATCGCTGGGCTTCATCGCCAAGGTCGACGACAGCAACCCGAAGGACATCGACTACCCGTTCTACGTGACCGCGCACGAAGTGGCGCACCAGTGGTGGGGCCACCAGCTGGTGGCCGGCAACACGCGCGGCGGCAGCGTGCTGAGCGAGACGCTGGCCGAATACTCGGCGCTGATGGTGATGAAGAAGAATTTCGGCGCCAACAAGATGCGCCGTTTCCTGTACTACGACCTGTACCAGTACCTGGTCGGGCGGGCGCTGGAGCGCAAGAAGGAACTGCCGCTGGCCGACAACGAAAACCAGAACTACATCCAGTACCGCAAGGGCAGCCTGGCGATGTACCAGTTGCAGGATGTGCTAGGCGAGGGCAAGATCAACGCCGCGCTCAAGGAACTGCTGGCGCGGCACGGGCGCAGCGGCGGGCCGTATCCGAGCGTATCGGTGCTGGTCGAGGCGCTGCGCGCGATCACGCCGCCGGAGCACGCCTACCTGATCGACGACCTGTTCAACCACATCGTGCTGTATGAAAACCACGCGGTGTCGGCGACGGCGCGCAAGCTCGGCGACGGCAGATACGAGGTCAGCTTCGTCGTCAGCGCGGCCAAGGTGCGCGCCAGCGAGCAGGGCGAGGAGCGCGACGCGGCGTTGAAGGACTACATCGACATCGGCGTCGACGACAAGGACGGCAACAGCCTGTACCGCGAGCGCAAGCTCATCGAGCGCAAGGACAACAGCTACACGGTCATCGTCGGCGGCCGTCCGGCCAAGGCCGGCATCGACCCCGACAACAAGCTCATCGACCGCAAGCCCGACGACAACCTCATCAACGTCGAACTGCAAGCGCAATAAACCCTGCGTTTAAACTTTGAAGACGCTGACGATGGCCCTCAAGTCGTCGGCCTGGTCGTTCAGCGACGCGGCGGCCGCCGCCGCCTGCTCCACCAGCGCGGCGTTCTGCTGCGTGACCTGGTCCATCTGGATGACCGCCTGGTTCACCTGCTCGATGCCGGCGCTTTGCTCGTGGCTGGCCGAACTGATCTCGCCCATGATGTCGGTGACCCGCTGGATGCTGTCGACCACGTCGCTCATCGTCATGCCCGCCTGCGTGACCAGCACGCCGCCGGCGTCGACCTTCGCCAGCGAGTCGTCGATCAGCGTTTTGATTTCCTTGGCGGCCGTGGCGCTGCGCTGCGCCAGGTTGCGCACCTCGCTCGCGACCACCGCGAAGCCACGGCCCTGCTCGCCCGCGC
>DATMSN010001088.1:0-2933 GCA_035565375.1 Duganella sp.
GCTGGCGCCTCCGCCCTCGCCCGCGCCGGCGTTGCCGACCCTGGCCGAGCTGGGCTTCGAGCCGAGCAACCTGGCCGAGCTCAAGATTCCGACCGGCATGTCCGGCGCGGCGGCGCTGTTCGACGATTTCCTGACGCGCATCGCCGACTACAAGACCGCGCGCGACTACCCGGCGGTCAAGGGGCCGTCGTACCTGTCGCTGCATTTCCGTTTCGGCACGCTGTCGGTGCGCCACCTGGTGCGCACGGTGGTGGACCTGATGGCACGCGGCGCCGGCGGCGAAGGCGCGCCGGTCTGGCTGGCCGAGCTGATCTGGCGCGAGTTCTACGCGATGATCCTGTTCCACAATCCGCACGTGGTGGGCGGCGCCTACAAGCCGGCCTACGACGCCATCCAATGGGAGACCGGGCCGGAGGCGGACGAACTGTTCGCGGCCTGGTGCGAGGGCCGCACCGGCTATCCGCTGGTCGACGCGGCGATGGCGCAGCTCAACCAGACCGGCTATATGCACAACCGGCTGCGCATGGTGACGGCGTGCTTCCTGATCAAGGACCTGGGGATAGACTGGCGGCGCGGCGAGGCGTATTTCGCGCTGCATTTGAACGATTTCGACCTGGCGTCGAACAACGGCGGCTGGCAATGGGCCTCGTCGTCGGGGTGCGACGCGCAGCCGTATTTCCGCATTTTCAATCCGATCACGCAGTCGGAGAAATTCGACGGCGGCGGCAAGTTCATCCGGCGTTATCTGCCGCAATTGAAAGATCTCGGCGACAAGGAGATCCACGCGCCGTGGCTAACCCCGCGCATGTCGCCGCTGGATTATCCGGCGCCGATCGTCATGCACGATGAAGCGCGCAAACGCACGCTGGAGCGGTACGAAGTGGTGAAAAAACCCACCCAACCGGAATAACGCGCCGGCGAAACGGGCCGCCGAAACGGGACATAAAAAAAACCCCCGGAGACACGTAGGGCGGATTAGCGCAGCGTAATCGGCCATGGTTGCGCCGTCGGCGGCGCATGCATGGCCGACCACGGGTTATTTCAGCAATCCGCTGATCGCCTCCAGCAGCACCGGCTCCTGGAATGGTTTGCCGAAATAAGCATTCACCCCCAGCTCCAGCGCGTAATTGCGGTGCTTATCGGCGCTGCGCGAGGTGATCATAATGATCGGAATCTCCCTGGTCCGCTCGTCCCCGCGCACATTCCTGGTCAAATCAAAACCATCCATGCGCGGCATCTCGATATCGACCAACATCAGATCCGGCGTCATATCCTGCAACTGCTCCAGCGCGTCGACCCCGTCCTTGGCCAGCAACACGTTGTACCCTTCGCGCTCCAGCAAACGCTGCGTCACGCGCCGCACCGTCATCGAATCGTCCACCACCATGATCGACCGGGCGACCGGGCGCGCCGGCGCCGGATCGACCGCCCGCGCGTACCGCCGCCTGGCCTCCGGCTGATGCGCCAGATGCTGCGCCAGCGCCACCGGATTTAAAATCAGCACGATATCGCCCGTCCCCAGCACCGTGGCCCCGGCGATCCCGGCCATGCGCGACAGCTGCGGACCGATATTCTTGATGACCACCTCGCGGTTGCCCAGCACCTCGTCGACCCGCACCGCCAGGCGCTCGTTGCCATTCTTGAGCATCATCACCGGCGCCGACCGCTGCGCCTGCGCCTGCGCATCCGCGTCGCCCAGCAAAGCCGGCAGATAGTGCAGCGCCGCCTGGTGCCCCTGGATCGGCACGAAGCCGTTTTGATGGGCCTCGGCCAGCGCCGCATCCTTCATCTGCAGCACCTGCTCGACCAGGATCGACGGAAAGGCATAGGTCTTGCCGCCGGCGTCGACCAGTACGACCTGCGTCACGGCCAGCGTCAGCGGCAGGCGGATGGTGAAGCGCGTGCCCTTTCCGCGCTCGGAGAACAGGTCGACGCGACCGCCCAGCGATTGCGCCTCCGACTGCACGATGTCCATGCCGACGCCACGCCCCGACAACTCCGTCAGCGATTCGGCGGTGGAGAAACCCGGCTCGAAAATCAGGTCGGCGATCTGCGCCTCGGAAACGTCGTCGCCCTCCCGCAGCAGGCCGCTGCTGATCGCCTTGGCGCGGATGCGTTCCAGATCGAGTCCGCCGCCGTCGTCGGAAAATTCGATGACCACCTCGTTGCCCTGCTGTGTGACCTGCACCAGCAGCTCGCCGGTTTCATTCTTGCCCGCCTCGCCCCGGCCGGCACGCGACTCCACGCCGTGGGCGATGGCGTTGCGCAGCAGGTGCTCGAACGGCGCGGCCATGCGTTCGAGCACGCTGCGGTCGATTTCCACCGCGCTGCCGCGAATGTCCAGGTTGACGCGCTTGTCGACTTCCTTGGCGCTTTGGCGGGCCACGCGGAACAGGCGCTCCGAGATGCTGGCGAACGGCACCATGCGCACCCGCATCAGGTCCCGCTGGAGATCGCGCGTCAGGCGCGCCTGCAGCACCAGATCGTTGCTGGCGGCGTCGACGCCACGGGTCAGGCTTTCATGGAACGAGGCGACGTCGTTGACGCTTTCCGCCATCATGCGGGTCAACTCCTGCAGCCTGGTGAAGCGGTCGAATTCGAGCGGATCGAATTCGCGGTCGCTGGACACCGACATGCGCGAGGCGATCTGCGATTCGGCCTGCATTTCGACCTCGCGCAGCTGGCGGCGCAAACGGGCCAGGTTCTCGGAGAAGTCGAGCAGCGACGCGCGCAAGGTGCCGACCTCGTTTTCCAGCTTGGAGCGCGAGATCGACACCTCGCCCGCCTGATTGACAAGGCGATCGAGAATGTCGGCCCGAACGCGCACCAGCGGCGATTTGGCGCCGGACGGCGGATCGTCGCCCGGCGGCACGGCGGCCGGAATGCCTGGCACCTCGTCGGTGGCGGCGATATCGGCGGCAAGCACGCCGCCC
>DATMSN010001089.1:0-6817 GCA_035565375.1 Duganella sp.
ACGCTGGTGCTGGTCAACGGCAAGCGCCGCCACACCACCGCGCTGGTCAACCTGTTCGGCGCGCGCAACCGCGGCAACACCGGCTCGGACCTGAACGCCATCCCGCTGCTGGCCATCAAGGACGTGCAGGTGCTGCGCGACGGCGCCGCCGCCCAGTACGGCTCGGACGCGATCGCCGGCGTCATGGACATCGGCCTCAAGAAGAGCCTCGGCTGCGAGGCCGTCGCCGGCTACAGCCAGTACTCGGCCGGCGACGGCAAGAACTACCTGGGCTCGGCCTACTGCGGCTTCGCCATCGGCAACGGCGGCGTCGTCGGCGTCACCGGCGAATACCTCGACCGCGGGCGCTCCAACCGCGCCGAGGCCGACAACCCGCGCATCATCGGCGACACCAAGACCGAGAACCAGACCATTTATGTCAACGGCGAACTGCCGACCACCGGCAACGGCCGGCTGTACTTCACGGCCGGCGCGCAAAAACGCGACGGCTCGTCGGCCGCGTTCGCGCGCGGCGGCATCGGCTCGGACGACATCCCGAGCCGCAACTCGGCGGCCATGTACCCGAACGGCTTCGTGCCGTTCATCGACGCCGAGATCGACGACCGCTACGCCACCGTCGGCCACCGCATCAAGCTCGGCGAGTGGAACACCGACCTGTCGCAGACCTACGGCTACAACAAGATGATGTACAACATCAACAACACGATCAACGCCTCGATCGCCAACCAGGACCTGCTCGCCGGCGGCCGCGGCGTGAGCCCCAGCGCGTTCGACGCCGGCGGCTTCTCGTTCCAGCAACTGACCACCAACGTCGACCTGAGCCGCTACTACGACGGCGTGCTCGGCGGCGGTCTGAACGTCGCCTTCGGCGCCGAATACCGCAGCGAGGAATTCAAGATCTTCGCCGGCGAGCCCGGCTCCTACATCGACGCCGACGGCGTCGGCAACGGCGGCAACGCCGGCAGCCAGGGCTTCCCCGGCTTCCAGCCCGGCGACCGGGTCAAGGCCAAGCGCCACAGCAACGCCGCCTACCTCGACCTCGAGGCCGACCTGACCCCGGCCGTCAAGGCGCAGGCGGCGCTGCGCTACGAGAAGTTCAGCGACTTCGGCTCGACCGTCACCGGCAAGCTGGCCGGCTCGGTGCGCGTGGCCGACGCCACCTTGCTGCGCGGCTCGGCCAGCACCGGCTTCCGCGCGCCGTCGCTGCAGCAAAGCTACCTGTCGACCACCTTCACCGACTTCATCGGCGGCGTGCCCAAGGAAGTGGTACTCGCGCCCAACGGCGGCGCCGTCGCCAACGCCGCCGGCATCCCCAAGCTGAAAGAGGAAAAGTCGACCAGCTACACCCTGGGCACGACGTGGACGCCGAACCAGGCGCTGTCGGTCACGGCCGACCTGTACCGCATCAAGATCAAGGACCGCATCGTGCTGTCGGGCCGCTTCAACGCCGACAACTATCCCGACCTGGCCGACCGCCTGGCCGCGCTGGGCGTGGGCGAGGCGCAATTCTTCGTCAACTCGGTCGACACCAAGACCCAGGGCCTGGACTTGACGGCCTCGCACAAGGCCACCTTCGGCGCCAACAAGCTGACCACCTTCCTGGCGCTCAACGTCAGCAAGACCGAGGTCACCGGCATCCACGCGCCGGCCTCGCTGCGCGGCTTCGAGGACGTGCTGCTGTCGGAAAAGGAGCGCCTGTACATCGAACAGGGCGCGCCGAAATCGAAGGTCACCCTGGGCTTCAACTACGCCACCGGCCCGCTGGAGACCGACTTCAAGATCATCCACTTCGGTCCGCAGACCCTGGGCACCTTCGACGGCACCGCCAACGGCGTGCCGAACCAGCACTACGAATCGAAGACCTCGGCCGACCTGAGCTTCACCTACGCGCTCAACAAGAACATGAAGGTCACCGTCGGCGGCAACAACATCTTCAACGTCAAGCCGACCGCGCAGGACGCCGATCAAACCGACAACGGCTTCAAGTATGAAAGCGTGCAGTTCGGCCTGAACGGCGCCTCGTACTTCGGCCGCCTGTGGGTGCGGTTCTGATCGAGAACGTCCGCGCTCGGCAGCACGTGTATCCCTTCGGAAACACGTAGGGCGGATTAGCGGGCGAGGCCCGCCAATCCGCCCCGGGGGCCCATCGAAGGGACCGCCTACCTGCCGGTAGGCGTTAAGAGCGCAGCGTAATCGGCCATGCGTGTGCAGTCGAGACTCCGCACTCGGCGATATTTTTTTGAGCGCTCTCAATCGAGAAAAAGGTTTAGAGTTCTACAGTGGCGGATGCGCCTCGTTTCCGGAAAAGTACTGAAGGAATTTTGCGCTCGACATCCATTGGCGTCGAGCGCAGTTCGGCATTGGGCGCAAGAAATGGCAGCGGCACAGCTGCATAATTTTAGCGAGCTGCGCGGTCTTTTCCCGAGCGCAGACTACGTCGCACCCTTTACGGTGTTTAATTTAGCGGGGAATAAATTCCGGTTGATCGCGACAGTTCATTACATGACCGGCTCCATCTTTATTCGAAGCGTGCTGACCCACGCCGAATACGACAAATGGACCAAGCGTTACCGGCAGGGGAAGATACCACCATGAATATTCTCGTTGATAAAATCGATGGCGTTGCTCTAGAGGTCGCTTGGACGGAATTTGATCGTCTTACGAAGCTGAGACCAATCGCAAATGACGCGGATTACGATTATGTGGTCGCATTGATGAACCGCGTCCTGGATGTTATGGGGGAAAATGAACAACATCCTTTGGCTGGACTGCTGGAGTTGTTGGCGGAAATGGTAAGTAGTTACGACAAGATCCACTATTCTGTGGAGCAATTGTAGAAGATGACAATGGGTGGTATTAACAGGATTTGCGCCAGTGTGATACTGGGCGTGGTCACTGCAGGCCAAGCCGCCGCCGCAGGCTACGTCGGCAACGCCAAAGCCGGCGAGGCGGCGTTCGGGAAGTGCGCCTCGTGCCATCAGGTGGGACGCTTCGCGCAGGCCGGCTACGGCCCGCAGCTGAACGGCATCATCGACCGCAATGCGGCTTCCACGCCGGACTTCAAGTATTCCGAGGCGATGAAGAAATCCGGCATCGTCTGGACCGAGCAAAAGCTGGCCGCCTACCTGCGCGCGCCGCACGACGTGGTGCCCGGAACGAGCATGCGCTTCTGGGGCATCGGCGACGACCAACAGATCGCCGATCTGCTGGCGTACATGCGCACCCTCCAGCCTTAGGCCCCCGGCACCGAACACTCCATCGCCCCGGCACCGGACAGCGGACGCCGGGCGCCGGCGCCATGCCCCTCCAATCATGAAATCCACGAAATAAATTTATTTTGTGTTTTCGTTACAAAAATCTAAACGTTTACAATATAATATTGAAATATTGATATTTGCCAACATCGCTGCTTCAAACTGATACGTCAAGACAAGGTTGTGTGCTTTTTGTCGAACGACGGATAAGGCAAGCTGGCCTTTCCGTTCTCGAGTGCATCAAGAACCCCTGGGGCCATCAATGAGCGGATCAATAAGTAAACAATTTAAAGTTGGCACGGCCGAGCATGCCGACGGCTTAGCGGACAATATGGTCGTGCATCCGCCTCCGGCTCCGTCCGGCGATGAACGGCCTCCTACCATTGTGGACAGGCTCCGCCATATGGCGACGGTTCGTCGAAAAGCAGTCGTCGTAGCGCCAGGCGATGCAGCCGCCACCCCACCAAGTCAGCCGATATTTCCGAGACCGGCCAGACTGACATTCTCCTTGTTGTGGCTTAGCGAATCCGCGTTCGACCTCGGGTCGACGTTAATCAGTTTTGCTATCGGCGTGTGGATCTATTCGCAAACGGGTTCGGTCCAGGATTACTCCCTGTCGGTGCTTGCGGCCGCCGTCTCGTCCATGCTGATCATGCCCTTCGCGGGCGCGTTCGTGGACCGCTACAACCGGCAATGGGTTGTGGCCGGTTGCGATCTGGCCGCGATCGTCGGCACGGCGGCCCTTGTGCTGTTCCTGTCCATCAGCCGCCTCGGCGTCGAAGCCTTGTATTTGTACACCGCGCTTTCCGCCGCGATCGCATCGCTGCGACGCTCCGCGGTGCGCGTGGTCGTCAGCAGTTTCGTGCCCAAGGAGCGATACACCCAGGTCAGCGGGTTGAGCGGCATTTCGCGCGCCGTCGTGCAGGTTGTCGCACCGACCGCGTCAGGGTTTCTCATGGCGCACATCGGTCTGCGGGCCGTGATGGTCGTGCATCTGGGGTTGCTGGCGGGAGGCGCGCTGCTGGCGTTCAGCGCGCTGACGAGAGCGGGAAGCGCCGTCCGTGGCCACCATTCGTTGACCCCGGGGCTGTCGTTCTGGGCCGGCGCAAGAACCAGTTTCCTGGGCGCCCTGGGCTACCTCAAAGAGACCCCGTTGATGCGCAGCCTGCTGATGTATGGCGCGCTGGTGCAGTGCCTGCTGGTGCTGGCGACGGTCATGCTCACGCCGATGGTGTTGTCGACGCACTCGACCGACGTGCTCGGTCTGGTGATGTCGGTCGGCGTCGTTGGCGCGCTCGCGGGTTCGATGCTGGCCGCCACGTCGGTCATCAGGCGGCACCTGATGCTGTGGGTGTTGAGCTGCGATGCGATCCAATCCGCGGCCATTCTGGCGACGGGATCGACCACGTCGCCGACGATGTGGTGCGTGGCCGCGTTTGCATGCCTGTTTTGCGGCAGCGCCTCCGTGGCTTGCTCCGGCGCGCTGTGGATGCGCAAGGCGCCGCTGGCCCACCAGGGCAGCGTGTTCGCGCTGCAGTCGGCGTCGAACCTGCTGGTGATGAGCCTGGTGCTGCTGGCCGGCGGTTACCTGGCGGACGCGGTGCTGGAACCCGCCTTGGCCGACGGCGGCGCCTGGAGCCTCTCGGTGGGCGCGTGGTTTGGCACCGGCAAAGGACGCGGCATCGGTTTTCTGTTCTTCATCGCCGGTGCCTGTGGTTTGTTGTTGAGCGTTCTGGCCTTGGCCAGTCCCAAGTTGCGGCAGTTGGAGAACCTGGTGCCCGATCGATCGGACGATTGATACGGATTCCCATTCACTGATGTTACGCGGAACGTGCAAGTCGCACCGCCCGATGCGGCGTCGCATGGGTGCGCATGGTTTTCGGCTTGGCATCTTCTTTCATTGAACCATCAACAAGGAAAGTCCCACGTCCATGAGCAGCGAAGTTCTGTATCCATTGAGTTCGCCCCAGCATGCGGTTTGGCTGGATCAGTCGCTTGCGCCAGGTTTGCCTTGCTGTAATATCGGCGCGGTGGTCCAGCTTGACGGCCCGCTTGATCCCGGCCGCTTCGAAGCCGCCGTCGAGCATGTGATTAGGACCAACGACGTCCTGCGCGTCGTGCTGGAGCAAGGTGAAAGCGATTGCCTGCAGCGGTTCCCGGAAGGCCCGGGATCGTCGTTGCAGCGGCTCGACTTCAGTCATTTTGACGATGCGGAACCGCGCGCGTGGGCGCACCTGAAACAGGTGTTCGGTACGCCGTTCGACCTGTATGGCGGCCGCCTGTGGTCGACGCAGTTGGTCGACGTCAAGGCCGGTCGCGCGTTGTGGTTGTTGCGCTTCCATCACCTGGTGGCCGATGGCATGTCGGTCTCGCTGTTCGCCAATGCGGTGGTGGATGCCTACAACCGCCTGATGCGCGGTGAGCCGCCAGGCGCGGAAGGGGAGGAGGCGTCGTATCGCGATTTCGTCGCGCGGGATGGCGAATACTTCTCCTCGTCGCGCTACGCCAAAGACCGCGAGTTCTGGTTCGAACGATTTGCCCAACTTCCCGAACCTTTGTTCGATGGCGCCCAAAAGGTTGGTTCCGATCGCCCTTGCGGCCAGGTGGTGTGGCAACTCGATCGCCTGTCGTATCAGCGCTTGAGCGAAGTCGCCGCCGCCGAGGGCGGATCGAGCACCCATTTCCTGATGGCGGTGTTGGCCGCCTACTTCTCGCGCGTTTTCGACCGGAGCGACGAAGTCGTGATCGGCATGCCGGTTCACAACCGGATCGGCGCGGTCCAGCGGCGGACGATAGGCATGTTCTCCTCGGCGATCCCGGTCGGAATACGGGTGGACCCGGAACAGCCGTTCACGCGGATCCTGCAAGACGTGGCGGCTGAATTGAAGCGTTGCTACCGGCATCAGCGTTTCCCGCTGACCGATATCCACCGCCATCTGCTCTCCGGCGTCAGCGACCGCCGTGGTTTGTTCGACGTTTCGCTGTCGGTCGAAGGGTTCGTCGGCGACCTCCAGTTTGACGATGACGTCCGCTCCAGCACCCAGGCGCTGCATAACGGTTATGAACGGCAGCCGCTCGGCATCTTCGTCAGGGACTACGAGCAGAAAAAACCGGTCTATATCGAGTTTAACTTCGATCCCGATGTGCTGGAGCTGGAGGAGGTACGCAACCACGTCAGGCGCATCGAGCGGCTGACGCTGGCGGCTATCGATGCGCCGGGCGCCCAGGTGCTGGCGCTGCCCGTGATGGACGACGCCGAGCGCGTGTTGGTCACGCAGACCTTCAACGCCACCCGCCGCGCCGACGGCGATGAGGCTTTGGTCCATCAACTGTTCGAACGGCAGGCCGCGCTCGGCCCCGAGGCGGTCGCGCTGGAGTTCGAGGGACAACGGCTCGGCTACGCGGCGTTGAACGCGCGCGCCAACCAGCTGGCGCACCACCTGCGCGAGCTGGGCGTGCGGCCCGACGATAGGGTGGCGATCTGCCTGGAACGGGGACCGGAGCTGGTCGTCGCCATCGTGGCCGCGCTCAAGGCGGGGGCCGCGTATGTGCCGCTGGACCCG
>DATMSN010001090.1:0-5081 GCA_035565375.1 Duganella sp.
GGCGCCGCCACCCTCCCCTTGTCCGCCACTGCGGCGCCCGCCGCCGCGGCAACCGGGACGCCACCCGCCTACCTGTGGCTGCGCCCCGACGAGCAGAGCTTTGTCGAAGCGCTGGTCAACCACATGTGCCCGGCCGATCCCTTGACGCCGAACGGCGTGGACATGGGCCTGAACATCTTTTACGACCGCGCGCTGGGCGGCAACTGGGGCCAGGGCGACCGCCTCTACCTGCAAGGACCGTTCAAGAACGGCACGGCCAACCAGGGCTACCAGCTGGGGATGACGCCGGCGCAGCTGTTCCGCGCCGGCACCGAGGGACTGGCCGGCTACTGCGCCGCGACCTACAAAAAACCGTTCGACCGGCTGCCCGCCGATGCCAAGGAAGCCGTGCTCAAGGGCCTGCAAGGCGGCACCGTCGCGCTGCCCAACGGCGTGCCGGCGGCCACGTATTTCGCGCAACTGCTGCAAATGTTTTACGAAGCGATGTTTGCCGATCCTATTTACGGGGGCAACAAGGACAAGCAGGGCTGGAAGATGGTCGGCTATCCGGGCGTCAACACGGCCAACAAGATCAACATCGTCAAGTTCTCCAACAAGCCATACCGACCTGAACCGGCCAGCATCGCCGACCTGAGCTGATAGGAACACAGATGAAGAGATACAACGAAGTGGACGTGGTACTGGTCGGCGGCGGCTGGACGGGCGGCATCCTGGGCAAGGAATTTTCCGAGGCCGGCATGACCGTGGTCTGCCTGGAACGCGGCGGACCGCACGTGCCGGACGATTTCACCGTGCCGCGCATGCGCGACGAGCTGGCCGTCGGCCAGCGCATGTCGATGATGGTCAACACCACCGACAACACGGAAACCGTGCGCAACAAAAGCTCGGAAACCGCGCTGCCCTACCGCCGTCTCGGCTCCTACCTGATGGGCACCGGCGTCGGCGGCGCCAGCACGCACTGGAACGGCCACACCTGGCGCTGGAACGACAACGACTTCAAGATCCGCAGCAACTACGAAGCCAGGTACGGCAAGAAGTACATCCCGGAAGACATGACGATCCAGGACTGGGGCGTGAGCTACCAGGAGCTGGAGAAGTATTACGACAAGTTCGAGAAGGTGGCCGGCATCTCGGCCAAGGCCGGCAACATCAAGGGCCGCAAGATCGCCGGCGGCAATCCGTTCGAGGCGCCGCGCGCCAACGAGTATCCGATGCCGCCGCTGGTCTACGGCCACGCGGGCGACCTGTTCGCGGAATCGGCCACCAAGATGGGCTACCATCCGTTCCCGCGCCCGACCGCCAACGCGTCGGTGCCGTACACCAATCCGGACGGCGTCAAGTTCGGCGAGTGCCAGTACTGCGGCCACTGCGAACGCTTCGGCTGCGAGGCCAACGCCAAGGGCGGCGCGCAGATGACGGTGATCCCGGCCGCGCTGCGGCAAAACACCTTCGAGCTGCGCACATATTCGTGGGTGACCAGGGTCGAGCGCGACGCTTCGGGCAAGAAAGCCACCGGCGTCAGCTACACCAACACCGTCACCGGCGAGGAATGCTTCCAGCCGGCCAAGCTGGTGGTGCTGTGCGCGTTCGGCTTGAACAACGTGCACCTGATGATGTTGTCGGGCATAGGCGAAATCTACGATCCCGTGTCCGGCAAGGGACTGCTGGGCAAGAACTACTGTTACCAGACGGGCAGCGCCGCGATGCTGTTCTTCGAGGATAAATATTTTCATCCGTATATGGCGACCGCCGGCATCGGCGCCATCATGGACGACTTCCACGGCAACTGGGACTTCGACCGCGCGCCGTTCGGCTTTGTCGGCGGCTCGACCGTGGGCACGGCCATGTACGGCGGCCGCCCCATCCAGTGGCATCCGACCCCGGGCGGCGTGCCGGCCTGGGGCAGTGCGTGGAAGCAGGAGGCGGCCAAGTGGTACGACCGCAGCATGAACATCACCGCCACCGGCGCCGTGATGCCGAGCCGCGGCAATTTCCTCGACCTCGATCCGACCTACCGCAACCGCTTCGGCGCGCCGCTGATGCGCATGACCTTCGACTACCAGGACAACGAGCGCAAGATATCGGCGCACTCGGCCGACATCATCAACCGCATCGCCGCCTCGCTCAATCCGACGCACCTGACCAAGGCCACCGGGCGCAAGTCGTGGAGCAGCGTGCCCTATCAGAGCACGCACAACACCGGCGGCACCATCATGGGCACCCACCCGGGCAACTCGGTGACCAATAAATACGGGCAGGTGTGGGAAGTCGACAACCTGTTCATCATGGGCGCGTCGCTGTTCCCGCACAACTCGGCGTACAACCCGACCGGGCCGGTGGCGGCCATCGCCTACATGGCGGCCGACATCATCAAGAACGTCTATGTCAAAAACCCTGGAAAACTGATCCATGCATAAATCTCTGAGCGCCGGGCTGCTGTGCCTGGCCGCCCTCGGCGGCGTCCACGCTGAAGACCTGGGCAAAAAGTCCTATGAGCAATGCGTCGCCTGCCACTCGCTGAAGGCCGGCGAGAACGGCGTCGGCCCGACCTTGCACGGCCTTCTGGGCAGCACGGCCGGCACGGTCGAGGGATTCCGCTTTTCGGGGCCGATGAAGCGCAGCGGCATCGTCTGGGATGAGAAGAACCTGGCCGAGTTCCTGCGCGATCCGCAGTCCGTGGTGCCGAACACGCGCATGCCGTTTTCCGGCATGCGCGACGAGGCGGCGCTGAAGGCCCTGGTGGGCTACCTGGCCGCCGCGACCAAGTAAGCCCGCCCGCCATCGATCGGCCGCCGATTTCCCCGCGGTCGAGGCATTGCCGGTGGGCGGATTGTTTTATCGCAGGTACAATCGGTGCTGCCGCTTGAGCCCCCTTCCGGGATCGGCTCGCGGCGGCAGACGAATTACCCGTATAACAAACCAACAGGCAATCGCGCAAATGGATAAAGTAACGCAACGCTCGCTCGGACGAATATATCCTGCTGGGAAATTGATGAATGCAGCACAACTGTTTGCCGCGCTCGCGTTGGGTGCCATGGCCATTCCGCTGCATGCGCAGGAGGGGCCGGCGATCACCCCCTACCGTCCGTCGGTATCGAGCCCCGCGCAGTTGCCGGCGCCCGGTCAGCTGGAGTTCGAAATCGGTGGCCTGAGCAGCAAATCGGACGACGACCGCCGCGCCAGCCTGCCCTACTCCTTCAAGCTGGCGTTCAACGAGCAATGGGGCGTGGTGATCGGCGGCGAAGCCTATGTCTCGTCGCGCGGCGACGGCAATCCACGCCAGCGCGGCGTCGGCGACACGTCGCTGGAACTCAAGCGCGCCTTCCTCGTCGACGACGCCAGCGCGTTCGGCCTGGAGCTGGGCGTGAAGCTGCCGACCGCGAAGGACGGCATCGGCAGCGGCAGCAGCGATTACGTCGTCAACGGCATCTACAGCCGGGATATGGGCGTGGTCCACATGGACGCCAATCTGAACGCGACGCGGCTCGGCGCCTATGAAGCGGGCATGGGGCGCGTTCAGACCGGCTGGTCGGGGTCGTTCTCCGCGCCCGTGTCGGAGAAATGGGGCGTGACCACCGAAGCGTCCGGGACGCGCCGCAGCGGCCAGGGCAACACCGCCCAGCTGCTGCTGGCCGCGACCTACAGCCCGACCAAGCGCCTCACCATCGATTGGGGCGTGGCCAAGGGGCTCAATTCGGCATCGCAGGATTGGTCGCTGTTCAGCGGGGTGGTGCTGCCGCTGGCAAAGCTCTGGTAAGCAAGCCGGCTCAGGGCATGGACACCGCGCCCACCGAAACCATGCGCTCGACATAACGGGCGATCAGGTCGATTTCCAGATTGACTTGCTTGCCGACGCTCAGGTGCTTCAAGGTCGTCACCGCGATGGTGTGCGGAATCAGGTTGATCGAGAACTGGCACACCAGATCGGCGCCGGTGCCGATGTCGGTCACGCGGTTGACGGTCAGCGATACGCCGTTGACGACGATCGAGCCCTTGAAGGCCAGGAACTTGGCCAGATGATGCGGCGCCTCGACAACCAGCTCCCACGACTCGCCCACCGCCTCGAACTTGCGCACCACGCCCAAGCCGTCGACATGGCCGGTCACCAGATGGCCGCCGAGGCGCTCGCTCAAGGTCACGGCCTTTTCCAGGTTCACTTCGGTCAGGGTATCGAGACCGACGGTGCAGTTGAGGCTCTCGCGCGAGACGTCAACGCTGAAGGTGGTGTCATCCTTCTCCACCACGGTCATGCAGGCGCCGTTGAGGGCGATCGAATCGCCCAGCGCGACGTCCGCCAGCGGCAGGCCGCCGGCGTGGATGGTCAGGCGCACGCCTGCGAACGAGCCGCCTTCCAAAGGTTGGACCGATTCAATTTTGCCGACAGCGGCGACGATTCCAGTAAACATGTGAGTGCAATCTTAAAGATGGGTGAATCTTGCAAGGATACGCAAATCCGGGCCGATCTGCTTAACCTCGTGAAATTTCAGGCGGCGCTGCAGCGACAGGTCGGTCAGCGCCGGCAATGCGAACATGCCCTGGGCGTCGCCGATCAGGCTTGGCGCCAGGTACAGCAGCAGCTCGTCGACGCAGCCCTCGCGGATCAGCGAACCGTTGAGCTTACCGCCCGCCTCGACGTGCAGCTCGTTGATCTGCCGGCGGCCCAGCTCGCGCATCAGCTCCGGTAAATCGACCTTGCCGGCGGCGTTGGGCAGCAGGATGACCTCGGCGCCGGCCGCCCGCAATGCCGCCTCTTTCTCCGGATTGCCGACCGCCGCCACGATCCACGTGCCGCCCCCCTCCAATATCTTGGCGGAAAGGCTGATCTCAAGCTTGCTGTCGACCACGATGCGGCGCGGCTGGCGCGGCGTTTCGACAGCGCGCACATTCAGTTGCGGGTCGTCGGCTTTCACCGTGCCGATGCCGGTCAGGATGGCGCAGGCGCGGGCACGCCAGTCATGGCCGTCAGCGCGTGCCTCGGGACCGGTGATCCATTGGCTTTGGCCGTTGTGCAAGGCGGTCATGCCATCGAGGCTGGCAGCGGTCTTCATACGCACCCACGGCAGGCCGTGGCGCATGCGGTG
>DATMSN010001091.1:0-1797 GCA_035565375.1 Duganella sp.
CTGGTGCAGCAGATCCGCGCACGCCACAACGGCGCGCCGCAGGCGCCCGAGCACGCGCTGATGGACTACGCGCTGATACGGCGCCAGTCGGACGCCGCCCCGCGCATGCGTCCACCTGCCAGAATCGCCAAGCGCAACGCCAGATAGGGTGGCGCCCTACAGTTCACTCATCAAATTAATGATCGTCGATGGCGCCACCGGCTTCACCAGATAATGGTCGAAGCCCGCCGCCAGCCCCTTGTCGCGGTCCGACGCCTGCCCGTATCCGGTCAGCGCCACCAGCACCATGCCCGCGCTGCGGCTGTCGGCGCGCAGTCTCCTTGCAAGTTCGTAGCCATCCAGATCCGGCAGGCCGATATCGAGGATCGCGACGTCGAGCTCCCCGCCATCCTGGGCGCGCCGGATGGCGTTGGTCGCGTTGTGCTCGGCGATGACATGGTGGCCGACCGAATCGAGCATGATCTCCAACATCTCCGCCGCATCGACATTGTCGTCGACCACCATGATTTTCAAGCCGCCCGCCCTCGCCTCCGCCTGCCGCGACGCTAACGGCGGCGCCACCTCGTTGCGGGCGCTGGTGCGCGGCAGCGTGACCGTGAACCGGCTCCCCAGGCCGACGCCGTCGCTGTGGCAGGCGACCGTCCCGCCGTGCAGCTCCACCAGGTTTTTCACCAGCGCCAGGCCCAGTCCCAGCCCGCCTTGCGTGCGGTCGGGCGTGCGCTCGGCTTGCGAGAACAGCTCGAAGACGGCCGATTGCAGTCCCGGCGCGATGCCGGTGCCGTTGTCCTCCACCACCAGTTCGACGTCGTCGCCACGCACCTCGGTGCGCACGGTGATGCGGCCGCCGTCCGGCGTATACTTGGCCGAGTTGTTGAGCAGATTGCTGACGATTTGCACCAGCCGCTTCTGGTCGCCCATCACCGCCCCGGCGTCGGGCGCCAGGTCGGTGATCAGCCGATGACGTTTGCTTTCGATCAGCGGACGCACTTGTTCGATCGCGTGGAACACGACACTGTGCACGTCCTGCGGCGTGCGCTCGATGGCGACCAGCCCGCGCGTGACACGCGACACGTCGAGCAGATCGTCGATCAACGCCGTCATGTGGCTGACCTGGCGCGCGATCACGCCGCTGGTGTGGCGCAGCCGCTCTTCCGTCAGCTTGGCCGTGCCGATCAATTGGGCGGCGGCGCTGATCGGCGCCAGCGGGTTGCGCAGTTCATGCGCCAGCATCGCCAGGAATTCGTCCTTGCGCCGGCTCGCCTCGCGCAGTTCCTCCTCCGCCTGTTTGTGCGCGGTGATGTCGAGGATCACGCCGACGGCGCGCGTGGCCACCTTGTCGACATGGTACAAGCTGCCGTGCACCGCCACCCAGTGGATGCTGCCGTCCGGCCAGAGCACGCGGCACTCGATGTCCCATCCTGTGTGCGCGGCGATCGCGGCATCGATCACCGCCCTGACGCGGGCGCGGTCGTCGGGATGCATATGCCCGAAGAAATCGGCCATCCCCCAGTCGGCCACCGGCTCCGTATAACCGAAACACTGGTCGTGACGCAGCGAGCGCTGTGACGTGTCGTCCAGCAGGTTCAAATCCCAGTCGCCGATCTGCGCCGCGTTCAGCGTGAACTGCAGGCGTTCCGCCAGCTCGCGCACGCGCTCCTCGGCCTTCATCTCGGCCTGCAACGCCGCCTCGCGCACCGCCGAGGCCCGCCGCTGATGCGACAGATTGATGGCGCCGTCGATGCGCGCCACCAACTCGCGCGCGTCGAACGGCTTGACCATATAGTCGTCGGCGCCGGC
>DATMSN010001092.1:0-2235 GCA_035565375.1 Duganella sp.
ATCGAGCTGGCGCCGCTGCCCTGGTTGTACAGCCGCCTGCGGGCCGCCGTCGGCGGCGGCCGCGCCCGCTTTTTGCTGGGCGATTACGAGAAGCTCGATTTCGCCCGCTACGATCTGGTGTTCGCCTATTTGTCGCCGGCCGCGATGGGCGGTTTGTGGCGCAAGGCGCGCGCTGAAATGTGTCCTGGTTCCATACTTATCAGCTACGAATTTGCAATCGTCGATAGGGCGCCCGATCAGACCATTCACGCCACAGACGACCACGCGCCACTCTATAAATGGTACTTTTAAGCATCATTTGGCGTTATTCTCTTGCCCGGCTACCCCCAGACACGCTATTGTAGTTCTACACGTAAATTTATTGAAATCGGGCCGGCGTTAGTTGACATTTTGGCCTTGTTTCACTATGGGGAGTCAGGTCACTTGTTAGTCATAATCGGATATGTGGTGGTGATCGCCGGGGTCTTCGGCGGCTACGCGATGAACGGCGGGCACCTGGCCGCGCTGCTGCAGCCGCTGGAGCTGGTGATGATCGGCGGCGGCGCGTTCGGCGCTTTCATGGTCGGCAACAACGCCAAGACCCTGAAGGCGACGCTGGCCGCGCTGCCCACGCTGTTCAAGGGGTCGCGCTACACCAAGGACTTATATATGGAGTTGATGTCGCTGCTGTTCGACGTCCTCTCCAAGGTGCGCAAGGAAGGCTTGATGTCGATCGAAGGCGATATCGACAGCCCGGAGCAAAGCCCGCTGTTCAGCAAGTATCCGAGCGTGCTGGAGGATCACCACATCGTCGAATTCATGACCGATTACCTGCGCCTGATGGTGTCGGGGAATATGGATGCGTTCCAGATCGAGAACCTGATGGACAACGAGATCGAGACCCACCACCACGAAGGCGCGGCGCCCGGCCACGCGATCGCCCGCCTGGGCGACGGCATGCCGGCGTTCGGTATCGTGGCGGCGGTGATGGGCGTGGTGCACACGATGGAAAGCGTCGGCTTGCCGCCGGCCGAACTGGGCATCCTGATCGCCCACGCGCTGGTCGGCACCTTCCTCGGCATCTTGCTGGCCTACGGTTTCGTCGGTCCGCTGGCCAGCCTGCTCGAGCAGAAGCTGGAGGAGTCGACCAAGATGTTCCAGTGCGTGAAGGTGACCTTGCTGGCCAGCCTGAACGGCTACGCGCCGGCGCTGGCCGTGGAGTTCGGCCGCAAGGTGCTGTACTCGACCGAACGGCCGACGTTCAGCGAGCTGGAAGACCATATCAAGAAATCGAAGGCGAAATAAGCGGGACGCAGGATAGTGATCATGTTGGAATCATTGGGGAATCGTCATGGCTGAAGAAGGCTTACGGCCAATTATCGTCAAGCGCATCAAGAAACACGGCGGCGGCCATCATGGCGGCGCGTGGAAGATCGCGTATGCCGACTTCGTGACGGCGATGATGGCGTTCTTCCTGCTGATGTGGCTGCTCGGATCGACCTCCAAGGGCGACTTGAAGGGGATCTCCGATTACTTCAAGACGCCGCTGAAGGTGGCGATGCAGGGCGGCTCGGGCAGCGGCGACAGTTCGTCGGTGATCCCCGGCGGCGGCAAGGACTTGACCCGCAAGGATGGCCAGGTCAAGGCCAGCGACGATCCGGCCGTCAAGAAGACCTTCAACCTGACCGCCGCCCGCGCCGCCATCGAGGCCGAGGACGCGCAGCGGCTCAAGTCGCTGAAGGAAAAAATCGAGGCCCGGATCGAAACCAATCCGGTTTTGGTCAAGTACAAGAACCAGTTATTGCTCGATATTACGACCGAGGGCTTGCGGATCCAGATCGTCGACGAACAGAACCGTCCGATGTTCGCGCTGGCCAAGGCCGATTTGCAGCCGTACACGAAAGAGATTTTGCATGAGATCGGCTTTGTGCTGAACGACGTGCCGAACCGCATCGGCCTGTCGGGCCACACCGATTCGACGCCGTACATGAGCGAGACCGGCTACAGCAATTGGGAATTGTCGGCCGACCGCGCCAACGCCTCGCGCCGCGAGCTGATCGTCGGCGGCATGGCCGACGCCAAGGTGCTGCGGGTGGTGGGGCTGGCCTCGGCGGCCAACCTGGACAAGGCCGATCCGTTCAACCCGATCAACCGCCGCATCAGCATCCTGGTGATGAACAAGCGGACCGAGGAGAGCGTGATCCGCGACGGCGGCCGCCAGATCGAGGTCGGCGCCGAGGCGGATGCGGCGGACAG